>DAOVTM010000185.1 GCA_030633145.1 Desulfobulbaceae bacterium | reverse complement strand
GGTATTTGTGTTTGTTATTCGTTGACATGGCGAACCTCCTTGTTTGTTAAACCCCGCTTGAGGAAAATGAAAAAAACGATATTCATTCTCTCCAACAAGGGCGTGAGAATAGTATGGCAGGTGTGTCACCACTGCCGCCAAGCTGTATTGGTATCAAAGACAAACCTTGATGGGGGAATGATCCGGGAGCGAGAGAACTCCCTGAACAACGGTATAAACAGGCATTAAACCTACCTGTATCAACACCGTGAACAACTAAACCCAATTGTCTCGATGAAACCGTAAAACAGCTATGTACTATTTAAATTGGAGAGCCGAATCCGAACGGATCAGATGGAAATAATTAACCGAACAGACAGAGGCTCATAGATTGAACAGATAGTGTATTGATCATTTTTACCTCCTTTGATGTGGTTTGTGTTGATGGGGAATTCGTTTACAGGGGCATTGTATAACCTGGTATGGAGAAGAATGCAACCCCGTTTTATTCTAACAGTGAAAACCTTGCCCTCTGGGCAAGGTCAGAGATCAGTGGCTTTGCCATCTGATCAGCAATTTCAAGTAGAGGCGACAACTATCCTGACACAGGGGGCTTCACACAGAGCGATTCCCGGATAAGGAATTGAGGTTAGGGTTTTTCAGCAAACACGGCTTTGAAAAATTGATGCAGGAGTATCTGATGGATAAAGGGCTTGTGCATCAATTAATGTAAGACAACAGGCTGCAGCAGGAGTCAGGATTCATTTTCTTATCTTCAGCCTGGCTCTGCTCCAGCACTCAGACCATGGTTACACCATCGCCCGCCCTGCAAGAGCAGCTCGGCAAATATCGTACTGAGGAACAGTTGGCAGAGCTGTCTCTGAAAAAATCTGAGGTAAAGACGCTTGACCTCCTCTTCAGGCATCGGGGAGAGCGAAGCGGGCTTTTCCGTCCTGAGTTGACGGGGCGGTATTCCGGGGCAGGTAAGGCCCTGTATGGATCGGCAGAAGCCGGTCTGGTCACCCTGGAAGAGCAGCGAACCTACCGTGACCCCTTTGGAAATATTTCCCTTTTTTTTGCCCAACCCGAGACTCTGACCCCGGAGCAGGATACGGTACTCAGTGAGCTGGAAACGGCTGTGCAGGAGCAGGAATTCTCCTGTTTTCTCCTGCAAGGTTTCTTTGACTTTACACCGCCAGCGTAACCGTTTAATCTGCCATTATTGCGGTTATTCGCTTAATCCCAAGGTGATCTGCCCGGAATGTCAGTCAAGTTCAGTGGTGGGGATGGGTGTCGGCTCTGAGCGGATCGAAGCTGAGGTTCGGGGGTTGTTTCCCTCTGCCAGAGTTGCAAGGCTGGACAGCGATACCAGCAGAGATCGGAAAAAATACCTGGCTGTGCTGCAACAGGTACGGGAACACGAGATCGACATCCTCATCGGAACCCAGATGATTGCCAAAGGGCTGCATTTTCCCAAGATGCCCCTGGTGGGCGTGGTCTGGGCAGACAGCGGTTTGGGGATGCCTGACTATAAGGCAGCAGAACGTTCCTTTCAGCTATTGGCTCAGGTGACGGGCAGGGCAGGGCGGGGCGAGCATCCGGGACGGGTGATTATCCAGACCTATCAGCCGCAGCATTATGTGATTGAGTTTGCCAGAAAACATGAATATGAAAAGCTTTATGAGCAGGAGGTTATGCAGCGTGAGGGGCTTTGGTATCCCCCTTTTGGCAGACTGGTCAATATAAAGCTCAGCAGTGAAAAGGAACCGGAGGTTGCCCAGACAGGTAAACAGGTGGCTGAGTATTTACGGTCTGTTGTTGGGGCTGGAAAGGGAAAAACAGAGATCCTTGGCCCGGCTCCGGCACCACTCTCCATGCTGCGTAACCGGTATCGCTGGCAGCTGTTGCTCAAGTCCAGTAATCCTGCCCGGCTCCATCAACTTTGTGACCTGCTGCTTGGGGAACAGCAAAAACTCTGCGCTGCTAATGTACGGATGGGGGTTGATGTTGATCCTGAGAATATGATGTAGGGAAGGCTATGTTTTTTCTGGAAATAACACTCCCTGCATCAACCGAATCGTTTCTTTTGCTGCATCAAATTCAGTATCCTCGATTTGGTTCAGTAAATCGAGTGCAACTTCATGGTGTTGTGAACTGACAAGCAGTTGTACCAGCGTGATGGCTTTTTCCTCAGCTTCGGAATCAAATTTCTGCACCAGATTTTGCATTTCATCGAGCAGGGAAGATGCGGTTTCTATGTCAAATTCCCTGGTTGTCTCCTGTACAGCCGTTTCTTCCGGATCGGCGCAGATACTCTCCAGCCCATGCATAACTTCCAGTAATGCCAGATCCATGTTTTCCAGCAGAGCGGGGATTTCCTCTTCACTACCCGCCTCAAGAGCAGCGTCAACAGCAGTGGCCGCCTGTTGCAGATCCTCTGCCCCGATAGTTCCAGCCACACCCTTGGCTGTATGGGCAATACGTTGCGCCTTTTCCATTTCATCCTCTTCCAGGGCTTCACGAATCAACCGGACATTCTGCCCATGTTGCTGATAAAATTGGCGCATCAGTTTACGCAGAAGTTTACTGCTTCCCGCTGTGTGGCGCAGCCCCAGCTCCAGATTAATACCGGGTAGATAGACAGGGAGGTCATTTTCAACAGGGGATACCTGCGCCACAGTCCCTGCTTCAATTCCCTTTTGTGCTGGAATCCAACGAACCAGTGCCTGAAATAGCGTATCCGGGTTAATGGGCTTTGCTACATGATCGTTCATGCCCGCATCAAAACAGCGTTGACAATCCGCTACCATAACATTGGCGGTCATTGCAATGATCGGCAGGTCAGCAAAGGCTGGATCTTTACGAATTTCATTGGTTGCGGTGTGTCCATCCATCACCGGCATCTGGATGTCCATGAGTATCGCATCAAAGGAGTGATGCTTAACTGCTTCCACGGCCTCCTGCCCGTCATTGGCGATGGTGACAACCATCTGCTCCATCTCCAGCAGCTCACGGGCAACCTGCTGATTGAAGAGGTTATCCTCCACCAGCAGTATCCTGGCTCCACGGATAGCGGCCAGCGCAGTATGGTCAACCACCTGTGCCGACTCAGTAGTCAGGCTGGCAATGTCTGCGATGCCAAACTGGAGGGAAAAGGAAAAGGTGCTTCCCTTGCCGAGCTGGCTCTCAGCTCTGATTTTTCCATTCATCAGCTCGACAAGCTGTTTGCATATACTGAGTCCCAGACCTGTTCCGCCGTATTTACGAGTCGTGGAACTGTCGGCCTGGGAAAAGGATTGAAACAGGTCTGCTAATTGCTTTTTGGTCATGCCGATTCCTGTATCTGTGACAGAGAACTGCAACAGGACTTGATCAGCGTTTGTGTTCATGCCCTTATCAACACGATCCACCCGGACGGCTATTCCGCCTTTGCCAGTAAATTTCACCGCATTATTACAGAGGTTAAGGAGGATTTGACCGAGGCGGAACGGATCACCAACGAGGCATGGCGGCACGTCAGGCGCAACCGTAATGTTTAATGCAAGTTTTTGTTCTTTTGCGATCACAGTAATCAAACTGCTCAGGTTATCCACCATGTCAGTCAAGCGAAACGGTATAGCCTCCAGCTCAAGTTTTCCCGCTTCAATCTTGGAAAGATCGAGAATATCATTGATGATCCTGAGCAGGGAATTGGCGGCAAAGTCAATCTTATTGACATAGTCCTGCTGTTTATGGCTAAGATTGGTTTGCAGCGTTAGGTAGCTCATGCCGATGATAGCACTCATCGGGGTACGTATTTCATGGCTCATGTTGGCAAGAAAATTGGATTTAGACCGGTTTGCCTCCTCGGCCTGCTGCTGTGCCTCAATTAATCGCTGTTCAGCCAGTTTACGTTCGGTGATATTCTCCTTAACCGCTACATAATGAGTTGTTTTTTCCTGCTCATTTTTTACCGGCGAAATAGTGGCAAATTCCCAATACAAGGAGCCGTCCTTGCGTTTGTTATGCAGTTCTCCCTGCCAGACAGCACCTTTGTGTAAGGTCTCCCATAAGTCCTGATAGATGGCTGTATCCTGTTGACCTGACATTAATATTCTTGAATTTTGTCCGATTGCCTCTTCCTGCGTATAACCGGTGGATCGGCTGAATGCCGGATTGACAAATTCGATGTTGCCGTTCAGATCAGTGATGACAATGGTGGAGTGGCTCTGCTCCACTGCTCGGGAGAGTTTGCGCAGTTCCGTAGTCTGTTCTTCCAACATTGTTTCGTCGATACCAAAGCCAATAACAGTTCCGTCTGAAATCCTGAAATTATTCCAGCGGGTGGTCAGCACATCGCCGTTTTTATTCTGTGGATGCCATTTAGTAAACTCAGTGCCGACATTATCCCTGAGACTTTTTACTACCCTGTCTCGGATTTCAGGATCAGGATAAAACAGGGACATGGGATTTTCTGTCGCATTGATTTCATCCTTTGTCCAGCCATAGATCTTTTCACAGGCGTTATTCCATAGAGTGCATTTACCGTTTTTATCAAAGGAATCGATAAACGCCGGCACATTTTCAAAAATTGCCCTGAACAGCTCTTCACTTTTGGATAATGCCTGTTCTGTTTCCCGGCGGATGCGTACCTCCCGCTGTAAACGATAATTCCAGAAAAGAATAAAAAGGAAAAATAACGACAGGCCGAGGAAAACCCAAAAAATCCGCACCAGATCCATGCCTGACTCGACATTGACGGAAAAATACTTCCGGTTAATTGCGCTGCGTTCCTCCGGTGTAATGGCAGCCAGCCCCTTGTCAATAATAGTTGCGAGTGTTGACCAGTCATCACGCACGGCAAAGGTATGAACCCGGTCATCAAAGTCGGTGGGTGCGGCAACTTTGAGATTGTTAAGACCATGGCGAACTATATAGTACTGCGACACCGTCAGGTTGCCGATATAGGCATCAGCCTGATTTTCACTGAGCGCGCGCAGGGCATCAACAGTGCTGTCTACCTGAAGTTGACTAATCCGGGGGTATTTTCGGTTTAACAGTTTCTGGGCGACAAAACCCCGCTCAATGACAACGGTCTTGCCTGCAAGATCTTTCAGGCTAAAGACACTCCGTTCATCCTCTCTGGTAAAAATTACCCACGGAAGTTCTACAGATTCCTGGCTGAATTTCAGAAACTTGTCTCTTTCCGGGGTATGATGCAGGCCAAGCAAAACATCCACCTGCTGGTGATTTTTGATACTTTTCACGGCATCAGACCAGGTGAGGTGATCTATATACTCCAGCCGGAACCCAAACCTGGATTCGACTAGCTCCAATAGATCTACTAGGATTCCCTGTGGCTCGTTGTCGTGAAAAAAATAGGGGGGAGTATCTACGGCATGGACACGAATTACCTGGTGATTGCGCAGCCAGTCCTGTTCGTCCGGGTGAAGCAATATTGGCATGTCACTGCTGGGGTTAACATTTTCAAGGTCGGGAAACCATTTATTATAGATCAGCAGACGCTCGTGTTGCGGTATCGCAGTCAGCCCCTTGTTCAGGATACTGATGGCCTCAGGCCAGTCCTTGCGAACACCAAAGGGCAACTCCAGCGGTGCCTGCAAATCCATACTCATTTTCAGAGAGGGAAGACCCTTTTTCTGGGCAAGGAACAGGGTGGTTCCGGTGCTTAAACCATCTATCTTGCGATCTTGCGTCTCTTTCTGCATCTCTCGCCAAACACCCACCTTGAGTTGAAAATTTGCCCCGGTCAACGCATTTATTCTGGATAGAATCTCAGCATTAAAACCTGTTACAGAGCCATCTGCCTGTACAATTACATAGGGTTCCCATGATTTTTCTGTTCCAAAAATAATCTTTGGGTGCGCCTGGAGAAACGCTTTTTCCTGTGCTGTGAGATTGACCTGGTTTGGAGTAGCTGCCATGCTGGCAACAGGTAACAAACAGATGAAGAATACGATTTGTAAAAATGAGCAAATCATTTTCATATTGACAGGCTCCAGGTTGATTCAAGCGGGTAAACCGGGATTGAATGTATCATAAAAGGGATCCATAAAAGGGAACCATAAAAGGGGTCAGAGTAAAATTAAATATGACGTAATTGTGTTGTCCCAGGGGACTACGAGTGTTCATTGGTCTGACTTTCTGATTTTTTGATTAATTCACTCCGCATCCAGGCAAGATAATCCGGGCTGCAAAAGCGAATGGGAGTTGCAAGAATTTCCGGAGTATCGTAGGGGTGAGCCTCACCAATACACTGCTCCAGTTCCGGATACAGTTCAGCACTGGTTTTCATGACAAGTTTCAGCTCATGATCCTGTTCAATATCGCCCTGCCAATGATAGAGCGAGGTGCAACTGCTTATTTGAACGCAGGCGACCATTCTTTTTTCCAGAACCAGCCGTGCCAACCTGTCTGCATCTTCCTGTTTTGCAACTGTGGTTATCACCATAATACAATCTGTCATTTGCTCGCTCCCTGTTGCTTTTTTTTCTCCATCTCTTTGTAAGCCATTCCCCTGCGCATCACTGGCTGTTTGACATCCTGCAGCGGGGGTATTATAATATGGTTATATATTCGGCGGGGTTCTGTTCGGCTTTGTCGCCGGTTGCACAAAGACATCTTTATAACAAATCTATTGGAGCAAAAGAATACCATGGAAGAACAACAAACCAATAAAAAACTGGATACCATCCAGAAAAAACAATCCAAGCTGGAATGGCTGATTATGGCGGTAGGGGTGGCCTTTGTCGGCTTTACCATGTACGGCATCCTGTCGGGCAACACCTGAGGCTCACGCAGTTCGCTGGGCAGCGGACAACAGTGTGATTTTTCTTTTTCAGACCAGCCTACTCCGGACGAGCCAGTACAACCGGCTGTAAAACATTAACTGAGGTTGGCAAAGTTATCATTCTCTACCTAAAGAAATGGCTATAGGAGACCGTAGAAATAGTTGAATGCAGCAAAAAAGGGATCTCTGATTCAATTTGAATGGAAATGAAGGCTACCAACTTTAGCCGGGACATTTTTTAACCTCCTCTCGTTCCTACGCCCAGCCTTTCCTCTCGTTCCTACGCTCCAGCGTGGGAACGGAAACTGACGCTCCAGGTAAGCGAGCTCGAAGTCTGCGCTTATCTGCGAGACTCCGTCTGTCTCGCATCGACCGCTGGAGCGGTCATTCAAAGTTCCCACGCAGGAGGTAAGCGAGCCAGCGAGACTCCGTCTGTGGGAACCAGGGGGCGATATGAGTTATCTGATTGAAATTGCGATTTGTCCCGCCTTCGGTTAGTTACCGAAATGAACTACAGTGAGGTGGTAATCATGGAAGAATACATGCACAAGCACTTTTTCCGTCAGGACTCATCCCCTATCCGAGATTGATTTTTGGCTATTTCCACCATGGTCTCCAACCTGATTAAGCGACGGTCATGCTCGCGCAGCTCTTTGGAGATCTCAGAGAGTATTTTTCCGCTCCGTTCTACCTTGTCGGTTAACAGTAAGACCTCTTTCATTGCCGAGATGACATCTTTTAAGGTACTCAAGCGACTCTCCTTAGCTCGTTCAATATTTTTTCCGCATCATTGAGACCTTTTTCTAAAGATACCTTTGCCCTGGATGTTGCAGCACTGACTTCCTGCACCAATGTTGCCAGCAACTCTTCATCTTTCAGGTTTGCCGGTTTCTTTTCGCAGCGCTGCCTGATAAGCTGTGATACACTTATCCCTTCTTTTTTAGCTTCCCGGTTCAAATATCTCTTGAAATCAGGAGTCCCAAGTATGGTTATTCGTTCTGTTTTCAGGGCTGCCTGCATAGCACGGCCTCCAGTGTTTATTCGTATGTCTTAATATCTTTGTTGCCTGCTGTTATTTTCATTATAATGTTCATTGTAATGATAGTCAAGGCGATGATTATT
>DAOVTM010000259.1 GCA_030633145.1 Desulfobulbaceae bacterium | reverse complement strand
TCTGGTTTTGCCAATCCTCTGGTATGGGGATTTCTCGCTGCCATTCCCTTTGTTGTCGGAGGCTTCATAGGAACCCTGTTTCCGGTCTTGCCGGGTACGATATTGATTCTCTGTGGATTCTTTGTATCCGCCTTGATTGTTGGTTTTGATGTCCTTACCCCATGGTTTTTTGTCGGGCAGTCAGTACTGGTAGCACTCAGTTATGTTATTGATTTTATGGCAACTGCCCTGGGAGTAAAGATGTACGGTGGTTCCAGAGCGGCTGCCTGGGGAGCGGTGCTGGGTTCCCTGTTGATCTTTGTGATAGGACCTGTCGGAATTGTGGTCGGCCCGCTGCTGGGAGCCGTTGCCGGGGAACTGCTCATGGGGGAACAGATTAAACAGGCCATCCATTCCGGCTTTGGTTCCTTTCTTGGATTTGTCGGCGGTACCCTGGCTAAGATGATCATCTCCTGTATAATGGTAGCCTGGTTTGTGATCCGTATTTTTTAAAAGACTACTTTTTCGGGAAAAATATTAGAGAATGGTCAGATAGTCTTGCAGGGTGTGCTACCCGCAACTCTCTCCTGTTCTTAAACTTACTTTTTGGAATTTTAAAATTTTTGGAATTTAAAAAAACAAATGGGAAAAACGCTCATTATTGCCGAAAAACCAAGTGTTGCCGGTGACATAACCAAGGCATTGCCCGGCACCTTTAAACGGACAAAAACGCATTACGAGAGCAAAGACTATATTGTCTCCTATGCCATTGGTCACCTCGTCTCCATCGGGTTTCCTGAAGTAATCGATCCCAAGTACCAGAAATGGAATCTGGGCAACCTGCCGATCCTGCCGGAGCAGTTCCCCCTCACGGTGCTGCCCAACACTAAGAGTCAGTTCAACGCCTTGAGCAAGCTGATTCGCCGCCGGGACGTGGATGTCATTGTCAACGGCTGTGATGCAGGGCGGGAGGGTGAACTGATCTTCAAGTATATCCTCAAACATGCCCATACCCGCTCTGTGGACGGGAAGACCATCCTCAGGCTCTGGTTGCAGTCCATGACCATGGATGCCATCCGGGATGGGCTTGCCCATCTGCGAGATGACAGCGAGATGCGCACTTTGGAAGATGCTGCCCTCTGCCGTTCTGAGGCGGACTGGCTCATCGGCATCAACGCTACCCGTGCCTTGACCAGCTATAACTCCCGGCACGGTGGTTTTCGTAAAACCCCCTGTGGTCGGGTGCAGACCCCGACCCTCTCCCTGCTGGTGAAACGGGAAGCGGAACGAAGAGCCTTTGTGCCGACAGATTACTGGGAGCTGCATGCCTCTTTTTCCTGTGAAACCGTAGAGTATGAGGGAGTCTGGATCGATACAGGGTTTAAAAAAGATCCGGAAAAACCGCATGGCCGTAAAAATCGCCTCTGGGACGAGAAACAGGCAGCTACTATTGCTGCAAAGTGTACAGGTAAAGACGCTCAGGTAGAGGAGACCAGCAAGAAATCCAGCCAGGGACCGCCCACACTCTATGATCTAACCCTGTTGCAACGTGAGGCCAACTCCAGGTTTGGTTTTTCCGCCAAAAATACCCTATCCATTGCCCAGGCTCTTTATGAACGGCATAAGGTTCTCACCTATCCCAGGACAGACAGCCGTTGTCTGCCCGAGGATTATCTACCCACAGTCAAAGAGGTTACCAGCAAACAGCAGCAGTGGCAGTTTGGTAAATTTGCCGGTCAGGCTCTGGAAAAGGGCTACCTGAAGATGAATAAGCGGATCTTCAATAATAAAAAGATCACTGATCATTTTGCCATTGTCCCCACCACTACCCTGCCCGGTAACCTCAGCGAACCGGAGCTGAAGATCTACCAGATGATCGTGCAGCGGTTTCTGGCAGTGTTTTTTCCTGCTGCTGTTTTTCATAAGACAAAGCGGCTGTCCGTGGTGGAGCAGGAGACCTTTCTCACCGAGGGTAAGATCCTTATTGAAGCTGGCTGGAAGGCTATTTACGGTGCCAAGGCCGGTGCCGGAGATGCCAAGACCCTGGAGGCTCTGCCCGAGGGCAAACCGGTTCTCTGCAAAGAGATTGAGCAACAGTCACACGCTACCAGGCCGCCGCCCCGTTTTTCTGAGGCCACCCTGCTGTCGGCCATGGAGCATTCCGGCAAACTGGTGGATGACGAAGAACTGGCCCAGGCCATGAAGGAACGGGGACTGGGTACCCCTGCCACCCGGGCCGCAATTATTGAAAAATTGCTGGGAGAGAAGTATATTGTCCGCGAGGCCAAAGAACTGATCCCCACTGGCAAGGCATTTGAGCTGATAGCCCTGCTGGAGGCGCGGGAGATTGATGTCCTGGCCTCTCCTGAACTGACCGGTGAGTGGGAATATAAACTCAGCCTGATCCTCAAGGGAACCATGACCAGGAAACAGTTTATGGAAGAGATACGGAACAAAACTGCTGAGATTGTTGAGAAGGTCAAGAAGGGAGACGGGAGCAAGCGAATTGAGGCACCTTTCTCCCCGGTGGACGAACGCAAATTTTTTGAGACCGCAACAGCCTACGAGTCAGAAGACAATGCGCTGATGATTCGTAAGGTTCTGGGCGGACGGCTTATGGAGACGAGTGAAATCGTCAGCCTGATCCGGGGCGAAACTGTCGGTCCTTATACGGATTTTCGTTCTAAAAAAGGGAAACCCTTTACCGCCTCTGTACGGATCAAGGATTCCAAGGTCGATTTTCAGTTTGCCGGTTCCACAGATGACCTGGATATTGAGGCCATCAAAAAACAGGAACCGGTGGGAGTATCACCGGTTGATCAGACCAGTGTTTTTGAAACCCCCATGGCCTATATGTCTGCATCAGCATTAGACGGTGATAAAAACAAAGGACTGCGGCTCAGCAAGATTATTCTGGAGCGTGAAATCAGTCTCGAACAGATGACCTTGATGCTAGACAAGGGCAAAAGCGAATTGATCACGGGCTTTATGTCCAAGAAAAAACGGCCCTTTGATGCCTACCTCCTCCTTGATAAAAAAGGCAAGCTGACCTTTGAGTTCCCCCCCAGAAAACGGAAAGGAAAAAGAACCCCGACAAAAAAATGAGACCTTTAAAAAAAGAACATAGCGAGAGAAGCGGCCTGGAACTTACCGAAATATGCGTTCGAACCTCTCTTGACAGCAAGGCGGAAGACATCGTGGTTATTGATCTGCGTGGTCTGTCTTCGTTCACCGATTATTTTGTCCTCATGAGCGGTCGATCCACCCGTCATGTTCAGGGATTGGCCGATGCCATAGAGACGGAGCTGCGCTCCAAGCGGGTAAGCTACAAACATGCGGAAGGGCTGCGGGAGGGGAAATGGGTACTCTTGGACTTCGGTGATCTGGTCACCCATATTTTTTATAAAAATGATCGTGATTTTTATGATATTGAAGGGCTGTGGCACGATGCCCCCCGTCTGGATGAGAAAGATCTGCCCATTTTGGCCGAGGCTCGGGAGGAGAATTGATGACCTCAGCAGGACAACCGGTGATGCTGGCCATTCTTGACGGCTGGGGAGTCGCATCCCCTTCTGATTCCAATGCGGTCTCTGCGGCTCATACCCCGAACATGGATAAATGGGCGAGCCAATATCCGGCAACTACCCTTGTCGCTCATAACGGTCAAGTCGGCCTGCCCGAGGGGCAGATGGGTAACTCCGAGGTTGGCCATCTCAATATCGGGGCTGGCAGGATTGTCTATCAGGATTATTCCCGAATCAACCTGGCCATTGAGAGTGGTGAGTTCATGGGAAACCATGCCCTGACCCGGATCATGGATCAGGTCAAGGCTGGTAATGGCAGGCTCCACTTCTGCGGCCTGTTATCTGACGGTGGGGTACATTCGCATATCAACCACCTGAAAGCACTGCTGGAAATGGCAGCCGGACGTGGATTGGATTCTGCTGTTCACTGTTTCATGGATGGTCGTGATACACCGCCTTCCAGCGGCATAAGGTACATGAAGGAACTGGTCACAGTCCTGGAATCCATCGGTTCAGGGCGGGTGGCAACCGTGTCGGGTCGCTACTGGGCAATGGATCGCGACACCCGCTGGGATCGGGTACATAAGGCATGGCAGGCATTGGTGAGCGGAGAGGGAGAAACTGCGGCTGACCCGGTGAAAGCGGTGGAATACGGCTATAAACGGGGTGAGACTGATGAGTTTATAAAGCCCACGGTACTCCTTGACGAGAGCGGCGAACCTGTGGGCAGGATTGGCGACGGAGATGCGATTATCTTCTTTAACTTCCGAGCCGACCGGGTGCGGGAACTCTGTCACGCCTTTTCAGACGAAGATTTCAGCGGCTTTCCCATTGATGATCGTCCCCAGCTCCTGCAACTGGTCACCATGACCGAATATGAGGCGGATTTTACCTTTCCCATTGCCTTCCCCCCCATGACCCTGACCCATATTTTGGGGCAGGAGGTGAGCGAGGCAGGGAGGCACCAGTTACGTATCGCAGAGACGGAAAAATACGCCCATGTTACCTATTTTTTCAACGGTGGTGCCGAAGACCCGTTTCCAGGAGAGGACAGGATTCTTATTGAATCACCCAGGGATGTGCCGACTTATGACCTGAAACCCTCCATGAGCGCAGAAGCGGTCACTGATGCTCTGCTGGAGGCTCTGGAAAAACAACAGCAGGCAGGCACGCCTTATGATCTGGTGATCCTCAACTTTGCCAACTGCGACATGGTAGGTCATACCGGGATCATGGAGGCAGCAGTCACGGCCTGCGAAACCGTGGATACATGTTTGGGTCGCATCGAGAAACGGCTGCAAAAAATGGGAGGTGTCCTCCTTGTCACCGCCGATCATGGCAATGCGGAAATGATGGTCAACCCGGAAACCGGCGAGCCTTATACCGCACATACTCTAAATCCGGTTCCCCTTATCTTGGTCAGCGATGCCCATGTTCAGTGTAGCCTGCGGTCGGGAGGTGCGCTCAAGGATATTGCGCCAACTCTGATGGGGCTTCTGGGGCTTGATCAGCCCGAGGAGATGGAGGGTGAGAACCTGCTGGCCTGTTAAAGATTTTATTTGACTTAATCAAACAATACTGCATATTATTTTACATAACAGTTTGTCTTTGTCATTGTTCACCAAAATGCAAGTAAGATAATCTATTGTTAAGTACACATTTTGAAAGTATCTGTACATGTCGATACTTGAGGCTGAGTGACGTTATGATTAGTGAAGAATTGACCGAAACCATTAGGCACGAGTTACCGATTTTGCTTCGTGATGATCCTTCCTTTCGTCAATATGTGCTGGATTTAACGCAAACAGCGTATGCAGACCGGCACCAGACTGAAGACCGTTTCGATCGGATACTCAATGAATTACGAGAGAGCAGAGAGGAGCAGAATCGCAAGTGGGATGAACAAGACCGCAAGTGGGATGAACAAAATCGCAAATGGGATGAACAAAATCGCAAATGGGATGAGGATAACCGCAAGTGGGAGGAGGAAAACTGTAGGTGGAAAGAGCAAAACCGCAAATGGGATGAGGATAACCGCAAGTGGGATGAACAAAATCGCAAATGGGATGAGGATAACCGCAAATGGGATGAGGAAAACTGTAGGTGGAAAGAACAAAACCGCAAGTGGGATAAGAATCAGGAAAAGTTTCAGCAAGTACATGATGAGATCATGGCACAGGCAAAACAACATGATCGTTCCATTGGTGCTTTGGGAGCACGCTGGGGCATACAGTCTGAGGCTACCTTCCGAAATGCCCTGGCAGGTATATTGGAACAAAATTTCGGAGTTGAGGTACTCAACATCAATGAGTATGACGAAACAGGCGAGGTCTTTGGCAGGCCGGATCAGGTTGAACTGGATAAAACTATACAAAACCGCACATTACCAATTGGCCAACTTAAGGCCTCCATAGATAAAGCCGGGA
>DAOVTM010000076.1 GCA_030633145.1 Desulfobulbaceae bacterium | reverse complement strand
GTAAATTTAACATAATATATATTATGCGACATTGCCAACATGTCAGGTTATGGATGATTTCGCACCACTCTCGTTCTTACGCTCAAACTAAGCGAGCCTGCGAGACTCTATCTGTCCTGATGAGACCGCTGGAGCGGTCATTCAAGGTTCCCACGCAGGAGCATGGGAACCAGAGTTCGACAAAAGTTATCTATTTGAAATTGTGACTTGTCTCGGCTTAAGTTGGCAGCCAAATTTCAGCAGCTTAAAATCACCTATAATCCATAAGTTAAAACAAACTAAACCTGTTACTTTAAAAAAACACCTACAATCATGAATAGAAATATCTATCAAGAACCTTTGGTCAGCCGTTATACCAGCGAGGCCATGCAGGAACTCTTTTCCGAACATTTTAAATTCACCAACTGGAGACGCTGCTGGGTTGCCCTGGCAGAGGCACAGATGGAACTTGGCCTGAATCTGGTTACCCAGGAAATGGTTGATGAACTCAAGAGCCATGTTGATGACATTGACTTTGACATTGCCACTGCCAAGGAAAAAGAGATCCGGCACGACGTGATGGCTCATGTCTATGCCTATGGTTTGCAGTGTCCCAAGGCTGAGGCCATTATCCACCTGGGAGCAACATCCCAGTTTGTGGTCTGTAATACTGACCTGATTATCCAGAAAAAGGCATTGCAGCTCATCAAGACCGGGATCGTCAACGTGATTGCCAACTTGTCTAATTTTTGTAGAGAGTACAAAGATATGGCAACCCTTGGCTTTACCCATTACCAGCCTGCCCAGCCCACCACCGTGGGCAAGCGCAACACGCTCTATCTCCAGGATTTATTAATGGATCTTGAATATATCGAGTCCCTGGAGCAACAGGTCAAGGCTCGGGGAGCCAAGGGAACCGTTGGTACCCAGGCCTCCTTTCTTGAACTGTTCCAGGGCGATCATGGCAAGGTACGGGAGCTTGACTGGCTGGTTTCGTCAAAACTAGGCTTTGAGACTGTTTTTCCAGTGACCGGCCAGACCTATCCTCGCAAACTGGATATGAAAACCGCTGAAACCCTGGCTGGTATCGGTGCTTCTGCCCATAAATTTTCGGTTGATGCCCGACTGCTCTCCAATCTCAAGGTTCAGGAAGAACCCTTTGCCAAAAAACAGGTGGGCAGCTCTGCCATGGCCTATAAACGCAACCCCATGCGCTCGGAACGGATGACTGGCCTGGCTCGCAAGCTGATGGGACTACCGGCAAACTTTGCCTCCACTGCCGCTAACCAGTGGTTTGAACGTTCTCTGGATGACTCAGCCATCCGCCGCATGGATATGGCTCAGGTCTTTTTGCTCTCCGATGCAATCTTAAAGTTATATGTGAATATTACCAGCGATATGGTTGTATATCCGAAACAAATAGAGCGCTATCTGCGTGCTGAACTCCCTTTCATGGCCACGGAAAAAATTCTCATGGCCTGTGTTGAACGGGGCAAAAGCCGTCAGGATATGCACGAGGTGATTCGCGAACATTCTGTTGCCGCCGGGTTATCAGTTAAAGAAGAGGGAAAAGAAAACGATTTGCTGGATCGGTTGGCTGATGATGAGGCGATCCCCTTTACCCAGCAAGAGCTTGAAGGGATGATTGTTAACTATCAGGAGTTCACTGGCCGGGCTGCAGAACAGACTGATGATTTTCTTGATGAAGTCGTCATTCCAGTTCTGCACAAATATAAAGATATGGTTGGTAAAGTTGATGCATCGCTTAAGGTATAAAGCGGAACATCCATGGTGAGACCCTGGTGAACATTCTCAACCGTTACAGGATCGAAATCAACGAGACCACCACTCGCCTGAAACCTTCCCATGTAATTACACAAGTTGAGAAAGAACTCCCTGCGGGCGGATTCAATCCGTTACACTGGTTACAGTGTAGGGCGGAAAAGGCGGGATGCGCCTTAGGCTTTCCCGCCCTACA
The DNA here is from genome assembly GCA_030633145.1 of Desulfobulbaceae bacterium. Classification (GTDB taxonomy): domain Bacteria; phylum Desulfobacterota; class Desulfobulbia; order Desulfobulbales; family Desulfobulbaceae; genus DAOVTM01. Next base: position 9,805 of record DAOVTM010000076.1, on the reverse strand, counting down.
CCGTTTTATAACCTATACTCTCGTTCCCATGCGCTGCGTGGGAACGAGTAAAACTGGCTACCTGATGCAGGTTCACTACAATGCAGCAGCTTGCGCCAGGGCATTCAGAGTAACATCCCGCTGGGCATCACTGAGTTTCACCGGCACCTGATAGACCAGGGTACGGTTCATAATCTCACTGGATGCGGGCAGTGCCTCGGGGTCATAGATAAACCTGCGTTTCCCATGGGCCTCAAAGGGCCAGCCGTTATGGCAGAGGGTCTTACCGCCTGTAAGGTGTTCCCAGGAGGGATAGAAATGCCAGCTATTTTCGCCAAAGTTGATGGCTCCGGCACCGTTATCGCGCAGAACCTGGTTAACCCTGGCAGCATGTTCCTTATCCGGGAGCATAAAGGCAAAAAAGGTGGCTGAGTCGCCCTGTTCATCAAGGATTTCCCGGAAGGTCACCCCGCTGATCTTAGAGGCAGCCTCTTTAAAGATCGCCTTATGTTTCTGCTGAGCCGCAATCATATCATCCAGTTTTGCCAGTTGGGCCAGCCCCATTGCTCCCTGCAGTTCCATCATTCGGTAATTGAAGCCGACAAAACTGCGCCCTTCCCCGCCGCGACCGCCCGGATTGACCGCATGATCGTGGCCGTGATCCTGGTACTCGGAACAGTTGCGCCACAGGGTTTCATCGTTGCTTATCACCATGCCGCCCTCTCCTGTGGTCATGGTCTTGACTGAATCAAAGGAAAAGGTGCCGCAGGTACCAAAGGTGCCGAGATGCTGTCCGTTGAGGCGGGCTCCTGCTGCCTGAGCCGTGTCCTCCAGAACCGGGATACCGTGTTTGTCGGCAATAGCCTTGATCTCATGGATTCGAGCCGGTGCGCCCAGCATGTGAACCGGGATGATGGCCTTGGTTTTTTCCGTGATTTTTTTCTCCAGATCAACAGGATCCATGTTCAGGGTCTCGTCCACCTCGGTGAAGATGGGCAAGGCTCCAATATCAAGGATCGCCTCCCAGGTGGCGACAAAAGTGAAACCCTGGGTGATGACCTCATCGCCTATACCTACCCCCATGGCAGCCAGGGCAACCTTGAGTGCTGCGGTACCGGAGGTTACGGCCTGGGCATGGGCGGCTCCGGTATAGTCGGCAAATGCCTTTTCAAACTCTCGAACCTTATAGACTCCGTTACGTTGCTCGCCAAACTCATAACGGAACAGGATACCTGTATCAAAGACTTCCAGTACCTGCTGTTTTTCCTCTTCTCCGAAAACCTCAAAACCAGGCATAATTGACCCCTTGTCGTATAAATTTACAAAAAATTTTACTAAAAATTAAACCTGCAACTACGTTATTTTGTAATCATTTCAGCTACCCTGTTATTATCATCGCAGAGGAGAATTTTTGGTGTAAAACCTGCCACCTCACTCTCCTCATACTGAGCATAGCTGGCAATAATGATCAGATCGCCAATATGCCCTTTGCGGGCAGCGGCTCCGTTGAGTCCGATAACACCGGAACCAGCCTCCCCTTCAATGGTGTATGTATCAAACCGTTCACCATTATTGATATTATACACCTTGACCTGTTCAAAGGGAACAATGTCAGCGGCCTCCAGCAGATCCCGGTCAATGGTCAGGCTGCCGTTATAGTTGAGATCCGCCTCGGTGATGGTTACCCGGTGTATCTTTGATTTGAGCATTATCCTCTGCATCGTTATCAGAACATTCCTCCATTAATGATATCTTCATTAATAATATGGCTGGGCCATCATAGTAATTAATCTTGAAAAACAAACCCATTGTCAATCAACCGTACCCGGTTGCCGATCTTCACGGCCAGTGCCACGACTGTATCCCGGTCAACGGTTGTGACCTGTTGCAGGCTGTCCTTGTTGATAAAACTGATGTAGTCAATCCCGGTTTCTGGAAAGGAGGTAATAAACGCTTCAACGGCAGCGTTGAGCCTTTGCACACTCCGTTCACCTTCAACCGCCAGAGTACAAACTTGTTGAATTGCTCCAGAGAGACTGAGTGCGGAACGCCGCAGGGGCGCATCAAGATAGGTGTTGCGGGAACTCATTGCCAGCCCGTCCTTTTCACGAACAATGGGATGGCCGATGATATCAACCCCCATATTAAGATCCCTAGTCATCCTGCGGATCACTGCCAACTGTTGAAAGTCTTTTTGTCCGAATACAGCCAGATCAGGCCGGACAATATTGAAGAGTTTACTCACCACCGTAGCCACTCCGGTAAAATGACCAGGACGGTCTGCGCCGCAGAGATTATCGGTCAGATCGGCAACCGTAACAGTGGTCTTGCTCTCGGGTGGGTACATATCCCCGCTTTCCGGAGCAAAAAGAACATCAACGCCAACATCCCGAGCCATCTGACTGTCCCGCTCAAAATCTCTGGGATAGGCAGACAAGTCCTCGTTGGGACCAAACTGGCTGGGATTGACAAAGAGGCTGACCACAACCCGGTCAGCCTGCTGTTCGGCCATGCGCATAAGGGCAAGATGTCCCTCATGGAAAAAACCCATGGTGGGGACAAAGCCGATGGACTGTCCCTCTCTGGAGCGGTGTTTTGACCATGCCGTCATTTCGGCAGGCTGACGGATTATTTTCATTGGTTAGAAGGGTTTCTATTTCTGCAAGCGACTCAGGTTAGCCTTGACCATGGTTCGCACCGGATCATCCTGCTGGGGCTGCTCTCCCTCAATAGCGGTCAGGCTGAGGTATTTATTATACATCCCTCTGGCCTGATCCTTCTTATCCTGGGCCTCGTAAACCCTGCCCAGGTTGTTGGCGGCCATGGCTTCAAAACCGATCTGGTTTTGCAGTTTTTGATACACGGTAACGGCCTGATCCAGTTGATTCTCCTGCTCATAGAGACCGCCGAGATTAACAAGCACAAGCGGTTTCATCAGGCTGCTCTCTTTCAGGGAACTGTTAATCTCGCTCAGCCTGGTAATGGCGGCTCCATTATCACCAGCCTCCTGGTCAATTCGAGCCAGTTCCACCTGACTCCAAACTCCACTGGCGGTTGAGCTGAAATCTGCTGCCACCGTTTCCAGGGCTGTCTTTTTCTCCGCCCCTTCCAGGAGCAGTGCCTGATCATAAGCCTTGGCTGCCTTATTCACGGTATAGGAGCGATAGGAGCCATAGAGGGAGACAACGGTTACAATGACAGCGGTTATTCCTATTACCGTCCAGATCTTCCGCTGATTTTTGCGGAGAAAATCGATAAAGGCCGGGGGCAGGTTTAACTGGTCAAGCACCCCGGACATCTCAGAGGCCGCATTATCTTCAATATGTTTCAGATCAAATGCACTTTCTTTATTACTCATGTACTTGTCTCGCGTAAATTGATATTTTTTATTATAATTAATATTTTATTAATATTTTATTAATGTTTTATTAATATTTTATTAATATTTTATTATATTATTATAATAACCAAGGTGCGTACAGCGCACCCTACCTGGGTGGTGTACCGTATGATGCGCTGTGCGGCGCACCGTTCAGCTAAAGCAGGAGGATAATAACCCTTGCATTGATGCTGATGAATCATTAATTATACACTTTAACAGCAAAAATAACATTATTTTTTATAGTGAATCACAGGTAATGAACAACCAGACAGATAAAATTTTCAGCGTATCAGAGTTGACCAAGGCGATCAAGGCAATGCTGGAAGGGCGTTTTCCCTTTATCAATGTTGCCGGTGAGATCTCTAACCTGCGGCGGCCCGCTTCCGGTCATATCTATTTTACTCTCAAGGATGACCGCTCCCAGGTAAAAGGGGTACTCTTCAGAACGCAGCAGCGTTATCTGGAAAAACAGCCAAGAGACGGCCAGATGGTGGTCTGCCGAGGCAGGATCACCGTGTATGAACCCCGGGGCGATTACCAGCTGATTGTCGATGCCATGGATTTTCACGGGGCTGGAGCATTGCAGCTTGCTTATGAACAGTTAAAAAAACAACTGGCCGCAGAAGGACTTTTTGATCAGGCGGTCAAAAAAGAGCTGCCTACCCGTCCCGACCATATCACCCTGGTCACCTCACCCACCGGGGCAGCAGTGCATGACTTTATCCGCATTGCCCAAAAGCGGCATCCGCAGACCAGAATCGCAGTCTATCCGGTGGCAGTGCAGGGTGATAACGCACCCGGAGAGATCCGACGGGCAATCATCGACATCAACGATCAGGTGGATACTGATATCATCGTTCTCTGCCGAGGCGGAGGCTCCATTGAAGATTTGTGGGCCTTTAACGATGAACAGCTTGCCCGCACCATCCACGCCTCCGCAATCCCGGTGGTCAATGCGGTGGGCCATGAAATCGACTTTACTATTGCCGATTTTGTGGCCGATAAACGCGCCCCCACCCCCTCGGGTGCCGCTGAGATGCTGCTGCCGGACAGTGGCCATCTCAGGGAACAGGTTGCGGCTCTGTCTCTCAGACTGCGCAGGATCATGCAGACCAGGATTGAGAGGTATCATGATCAGCTCGCTCTGCAGCGAGAAAAGCTGGGCAGTGCGGCCAGACCTGTGGAGAGCATGATGCTCAGGCTTGACCACCTTGCCGATACCATGCACCATGCAATTAATGGCGTGCTGGCTTCCCGTCAGAGCAAACTGACTGAACTGAATAACCGTTTACAACAGCAGAATCCGTTACAGGTGCTTCATCTTCACGCACAGCATTTAGAAGACTTACAACAGAGATTGGTACGATGCGGCAGCAGAATCATCAAGGACAGAGAATCGGCCCTTGCCCTAAGCGTGGGAATACTGGACGCAGTCAGTCCGCTCTCTACGCTTGGCCGGGGCTATGCCATAGTCCGTAAACTGGAGGGAAAACAACAGGTGATTACCAGGGGCAGCCAGGTCAGGGAAGGTGATGCGGTTGAAGTGCTTCTCCATCAAGGAAGACTGGAGTGTTCGGTCTTAAAGGCGGATGCTGTGGAGGAGAGAACAGCAAACCCGGTTTAAACAGGAGTCAAACCGGGTAAAAAAGGCCGGGTAAAAAGGCCGGGTTGAAAACCGGCAGATGATGTCGCATAAAAATGTCGAATTAATTCAGGAGAGCAACCACATCCCTGTCAATCTCAGCAATTACCCTGGGAAGCTGATCCGGGTCTTTCTTGACAGTTTTTTTCAAACGAACTCCCCACTGTCTGAGCATCTTGGAATCAATTTTTCTGATTTCATTGTCCCTGCTCCATTCACAGCCAATCTTGATGCCTAACTCCCGCAGAGCCAGCCGATGCTCATGCTCCTCATTCGCAGGAATCTTGGCAAGAATATCTGCTGTTATCTTTTGCCAGCCATCCACCAGAAAAGAGCCTTTCTGAAATTTAGCAAACCACTTCCTTTCTTCCTGGGAGAGGGTATCAATGGTGACAACTGTCAGAGTGTGTTCGCTGGAATGATCCTGCCCTGGGCTGGAATAATGCTGGCCTCCTGCCATTGCCAGAGCGGGAAGAATGAGCAGGGAACTGATCAGGAGAAATGCGCTGTTGACAGAGACGATATTGACAGAGAGTTTGCTTATCATTTGTTCTTTCTCCTCATTTTCATAAGTACATTAAGTATAATATAACACTGAAAACAAACCTTGTCAAGAATGAGAAAAAATCGAAATAAACAACACCGCAGAAAAACAGAGCAGACAGAACAGGGAACCACTCAAAACCAGTGCATTGGCCTGAAGAATATGGTTCGCCTTTGGCTCCTGTAAGGGATCGCCTATCTCCGGTTTATGGATAATGGTTCCGCCATAGCTGGAGACCCCGCCAAGACGGATTCCCAAGGCACCGGCCATGGCAGCTTCGGGCCAGCCCGCATTGGGGCTGGTATGCTTTTTGTGATCCCTGAAAAGAATACGACTACTGTTTTTTCTGCTGCCACCCCAGAAACCGGAAACAGCAACTATGGCAAGGCCGGAGATACGGGCAGGGAGAAAATTAACCAGATCATCCAGCCGGGCCGGACAGGAACCAAAATCAAGGTATTTTTTGTTCTTATACCCGAACATGGAATCCATAGTATTGATTCCCTTGTAGAGCATGGCCGCAGTGACTCCGCAGATTATGGGTAGGTTACCGCCCCAGGGCAGTGCAATAACAGCCCCGACAACGACCCAGAACAGGGGAGCCACGATTCCGTCCGACATGCTCTCGGCAACGCTCTCCACGCAGGCTCGAATGACTCCGGGTTGATCCAGCTTGGAGGTATCACGTCCCACGATCATGGCCACTCTTTGCCGTGCTGTTTCCAAATCCAGGGCAAGGGCCTCATGTACCCGGCGAGCGTGGAGAACCAGATCACGAGCCGCGAGACAGGTATAAAGAATAAAGGCGGCCCCGGCCTGAAAGAACAAGTCCGGCAGGCAGGCAAGCAGTATCAGCAGAGCCGAGCATCCGCCTCCACAGAAAAGGAGTACCAGTAGCACGGTCAACCTGCCCTGCCCCCGTTCACTGAGCCTGGACTGTTTTCTGGTGTTCTTCTCCGACCAATCTGCAAACCAGCCAATCAAACGCACTGGATGGGGAAACCAGCGGGGATCACCCAAGAGCTGATCCAGCAGGCAGGCTGCCCAGAGGATACCAAGAAAAATCATAGGCTACTGGACTTTTTCCCTGAGTAGGGCGAGTCCGAAATACGCATCTTCAATGAGCGTCCGCAGTTGCTGCCGCTCTGAGAGAAGCAGACAGGTGATAATCAGATTTTTCAACATAGGTTCACCCGTATCCTGTTTAAATTTTATGGTAGCCTCGTTCCAACGCTCCAGCGTAGGAACCAGTGAGCCAATCGGATGTAGCCATAAATTATAAAAAGGATACGTTTACCCTTTTATTAAACATTTAACAGATCTAAACGGTCAAAACTTCAACCATTGAAGATTATACACTATTTAGAGGGACTGACAACATGGGATACTTAAAAAACGATATTGCTCTTCAACCAACATAAAGACAATCATTGCAAAAGACCATGGTCATGACTATAGTCTTCAGGATAATAGATAACAGTTTTATTAATATAACAGGAGCAGACTATGGCGGATCCCCTGGTTATCAAGGCATCAGAGTTCAAGAGTAAGTGTTTGCGTTTGATGGATACGGTAAATCAGAGCGGTGAAGAACTGGTGATTACCAAGAACGGTAAACCAGTGTCCAAGCTGGTTCCATATCGTAAACAACCAAAGAGTATATTTGGTCTCCATAAAGGACAGGTCGTCAGTTATGATGATCTGATAGCACCTGTTGACGTTGCATGGGATGCCTGTGATGATTCTACTTGATACCCATGTCCTGATCTGGCTGGATGGGGGCAGTGACAGGTTAAAGGATACCGCCATTGCCATGATCGATGAAGCACTTGTCAAAGAAGAACTCTTTGTCAGCTCAATCACCTTTTGGGAAGTTGCCATGCTGGTGAACAAACAACGGCTGGAAATAGCTATCCCACTTTCTTTATGGCGTAAAAACCTCCTTGACAGTGGTCTGCGTGAACTACCTGTCAACGGGACAATCGGCATCCAGGCCGCTGAACTTCAAAATTTCCAAGGTGACCCTGCCGACCGTATCATCACAGCCAGCGCAATTGAGACTTCTGCCTACCTGCTGACAAGTGACCGGAAAATTCTGGCCTGGGACGGTCTGATCAATAAACTTGACCCTGCAGGGTAGCCTGGAAGGTGGCTACCCCCTGTTAAAGGTATTGAGCCGGGACAGGCTACTGAATTTCAATGACCTTAACTCCTTCATGATTAGTCGCAGTGGAAATATAACCGATAGCACCATCGGTGGCTGCAATGTATTCAACACATTTATCTTCTGAACGTAAAATCTTGGGCGGCGTTCCAGAGCCAGAGAAGATGACCTTTTTCCATAGCTTTTTCAGATTAGCTGTGCTGAGTCCCACGACTTCCTCGCTAAAGCGTTCGTGCGTTGCCCCCTTTTTAAGCATGACAACCCTGATTGTGCGACCATTCTCCCATTTGCCCTTATGCCCTTGATAGATGTCTGATATCGCTTCCCGGCTCAGGCTATCCGCTGTCACTCCAGGATTGGCGATAATCACGATGTCGCTCGCTCCGGCCCCACCTGAAAGGCTCATCCCAAGCAAAAGAACGGGAAAGAGCAGCAGCAACACCAGCCGCAGACCCTGCATTATATTGCGCATAACTCCCTCCGTCCTAAAAGTTGAGTGTAGTTTTAAGTGACCAGTAATCCCAGCTCTTTTCATAGCCATCCGGATTATCCACATCCTGCAATGAGGCTGTACCATCAACATAATGATATTCAAGTTTTATCAGCCAGAAATCCGTTATATCGAAACGGGTGGTCAAGGCCAGATCTTTTTGCCAGGCTCCATAGTCATCAAGACCCTGTGCAACAAGTTCGTCTCCATCCCGGTCATCCGAGTTCGGGGTGTGTACCGAGTAATATGCGCCGAGCGTGAACCAGTCGATGAATTGGTAGGAACACATTATATAATAGTTCTCTCCTTTCATCTCGCCTTCATAGATGGTACTTGGCTGGCCCATTCTCGACATATCAATCGTGTAGGTGTAATCGCCCCTGGACATTTCATATTCAGCCGCTGCAGTGAAACCGGCATGACTGTATTCAGTGGAAAATATAACAGAGTGCGATACAGGGAGAGTGAAATCCATTGACACGGGCATCAACCAGGATTCCGTATTAATATTGGCTTCCAGCTGACTGTAGCTCATGGCAAAAAGCAGACCGGATAGGGGGGTATGCCATTTCAGCCGACCGCCAAAGGCATAATCAATCGTCCCGTCCACAAAGCGTGACTCATCGGAATTCATACCCCGAGCCAGGCCACCATCATCCTCAATAGTATATTCTGTTCCGTAATAGATGTCATAGCCGAGGCGACCACCGCCACCGAGATCAAAAGCACCGTAAATAGCACCACCGGTATAGCTTTCGTAATATTCACGGGCAGTTTCACTATAGATACTCTGGGGCAGCAGGATGGGTGTCCGCAAAAAATCATAGTCTCTGAGATCGCCATAGAGTCCCACGGGTCGCTTAATCTTGCCTGCCTTGAATCCCAGTTGATCTTTAAACTGGTAGTTAATCAGTGCCCAGTTGACAATGATATCATTATTCGCCACTGCCCCGTAATCACGGGACATGACTTGAAATCCAACATAGACATCATCCCAAAAGGTAGCTCCCACATTGAGGCCGAAATCATTGAAATGAAAGGAGCCGTCCGTTGATTCCTCAATGACGTTATTATCCGATGAATGAATATAGCCGACACTGCCGAAACCGTGGATTTCAAACATGCCAAGATCGTAGGCTTGGGCAGGAGCGGAACAAAAAAACATGGCAGCCAGGGGGACAAGGTTTCGTGATAATTTTCGCATTCTGTCGCTTCCTCTCTTTACTTGATTGACAGTGAAGTAATTACGCCTCGGTATTTGTTACTACACCCCTTAAGATGAACGAATCTCATTACCAAAAAGATCGATATTTTAAGAGAATAGAGAATAATAGCAAAAACAAAAAGCACAATCAAGGCTTTCTTTTGAGGATGTGTATTTAGAGAGGAGAAAGTACTGCTACTCTGTCTGAGAACAGGTGCCTTAGTCCCTGCTTAAAATTGCCCACACCTGTTGTTCCAGCTCCTGAGCAGAAGGCATTTTTTCCTGATAACCTCTGGTTCCCACGCTCCTGCGTGGGAACTATGAATGACCGCTCCAGCGGTCGATGCGAGACAGACGGAGTCTCGCAAGCTCGCTTACCTGGAGCGTCCAGTTTCCGTTC
>DAOVTM010000256.1 GCA_030633145.1 Desulfobulbaceae bacterium | reverse complement strand
CTGACTGCCAGTCTCTACGCCTCAGTGGAACGGAAAAAAAAGGAGTTGAATATTCTCAGGCTCCTTGGTCTGCTCAAACGGGAGATCATCCGTTTTCCGGTCTATCAGGGGCTGATGCTCTCTGGGATCGGGGTCGGCCTCGCCGCTTTGGTCTTTGGACTGGTTGCCGGGGTGATTAACCGTCTGTTCAGTTCCCATTTGCAGAGTGCGGAATCGCTCTGTACCCTGTCCGGGTTCCATTTTATGATTCTGGCGGTTGGGGTTGCCTGCTGTGCTGTTGTTTCTGCTTCGCTTGCCGCCCTCCAGGCAACTCGCCTTGACCCTGCTGAGGCATTGCGGGATGAATAACTGTCAATAACTACTTGTAACAATGCAGTGAGAAGTGTATTCTTGATTATAGTCGATTATCAAAAATGGTTTAATAACAGAGGGATTTTCATTTCTTTATAGGATCCGTAGGTTGGTCTGAGTGTAACGAAGCCCAATAAGATGCAGGTTTACCCGTAAATGTCGGGTCTCGATGTCTCGCAGGCTCGCTTATCGGTAAAACTCAACTCAACCTACCCATATAATCCGCCTGAAAGGCGATAAGTTCAAAGAGGAGACTGATTGATGCGCACAACGAGAAGAATAGAATTCAGAAAAAAATTTAGAAGAAAAACAGATTCAAACCAACGAAGCAGACCACTGACCACCCTGGTCACGTTCTGTATGGTGTTCTGTTTTGCCCTGATCACTGCCCTGCCAATGTGTGGAACCGCAATGGCGGCAACAGACGATCAGGCAGCCATGGCTCGGAAACTCCAGCTTGAGGGAACCCAGCTCCAGTTAAAAGGAGATAAGGCAGGGGCAATCGAAAAGTATCAGGAGAGTATCGCTCAACAACCCAATCAAAAATTGGAAAACCTGATCCAGACCCTGCAAAAGGGAACAGCACCAGGCAGTCCGGCTGTGCAGGCCGAACCGACTGTCGTAGAAGAGACGGTGCCGCAAGCGGTTGAAGCAGAGTTCATTCAAGCACCGACCATGGAGGAGGCAGCCGCCGCCGCAACCGTTGCCGTAGTAGAGGAAGCCGCTACAGAAGCAGCAGCGGTCACTGCACCAGTGGAGCGTACTCCCGGAACCCCGGAAGAAGAGCTGATCTATGCCTTCACCGACTGGTTTCTTGAGTTACTCCCAGAAAAGAAAGAGGGCGTGGAAATGGGTCTGGTGGCAAATCGGAACTACACCATCTCCAAAACCGATGGTTCTTACGAGGTACGGTTTGACAAATTTACCCTCTATTTTACCGATGATTTCTCCAGTGATCTCAGCCCTGTAGTTTTTCATTTTACCCCCCAGGACAAGGACAGGCTTGCAGTGCAGCTTCTGCTGCCGGAGAAGATAGCACTTTCCGAAGGTGCAGATGCTGGTGTTAAGCTGGTCATCTTGAAACGGGAGGTGTCTGGAATCTGGAACCGCCAGTATCACGATTTTGAAAAGACGGACATTCTCCTTGGCGACATAACCTTGAGTCATACAGAGGAACCAGGTCATGTTTTCATAGAGGAAATAAAATTTTCCAGCCTGTCCGCTGCTGATGAAAAGGGTATCTGGGAGGAGAAAATCCAGGGAAGTATGAGTGGCCTGTCCATGGATGTTGAGGATGTTAAATTTGGTATCCACTCCATAAGCGGAGACTATAATCTTACCGGTACCAATTATACCCGTTACAGAGAGCTGCGCAATGCCTTTAACGAGGCGATGATGAACCTGGATGATGAGTCGTTTGATATTGCATCGCTGAAAGGGGTGTTTGCAGACTTGGATGAGTACATTAAACTCTTTGATTCCAGTTCCGCCAAGGGATCGATTATGGGAGTTGTGGGAACGGCTGCCGGAGAAGGTGGCATGGGGCTTGACTCCATCGAATTCGCTGGCACCATGAACAGGGATGCCAAGACTAACCGCTATTTGATGGAATCCACAGGCAGTTTCAAGGGATTCTCCATGAGCGAAGAGAAGAAGGAAAACGGAAATCCTCTTTCTGCAACCATTGCGGAACTCAGTTTCTCTGATAAGGGTGTGGTCAACCAGATCCCGCCAACCCTGTTTGCGGATATCTTTACCGCCATTGAAGGTGCTGAGAAGGCCACAGAGAATATGGAAGCTTATGCCGCAGAAAAGGGCATTGGTTTTGCCAAAACCATATTCAAACTCTTTGCCAACTATTCCGGTGAGATGACCCTCAAGGGGTTGGCCGTCTATAATGCAATGCCGGAAACAGTGTCTGTAGAGTCGCTAACTCTCGGCAGTGGTTTTGACGCAGGTAGCGGTGATGGCGGCAAGATCTTCACTCTGATCAGTTTTTCCGGTTTCAGGGGAATTGATATGGGGCAGAATAATATTCCCAAGGACGCAAAAATCAGCCTGGAGTTGAGCAATATCCCCAACCTGCTCAATCTGATTTCTGATTCGTCGGCTATTGCCAGCGGTGGAGGAGATGCAGCAAAACAGCAGGTCATGATGAATGGCATGGGAACCCTGATGAAGAGTACCCTGTCCCTGTCCCTGACTGACTCCTTTGTGGCCTTTCCGACCTCCAGGATTAATCTTGGTTTCCAGGCCATGGTTAATGGTGGAGCCAAGTTCATGTCAACTGGTAACCTGAAACTCGTCCTGGAAAACCCAGATGAGTTTGCTCGAATTGTCAAGAGCTTTGGCGTAGAGCAAGAGGCGGAACAGGTTCTGGGAATGCTGACCATGCTTGCCAGCCGCACGGATGTGGACGGTAAGGTGGTTGACACCATTGATGCCGAGGTAACCCAGGAAGGGAAGATTATGGTCAACAAGAAAGATGTTACTGGTACGTTCTTTCCCGGCCAGGGTGAGGCTGGTGGCGAACCTGCTGGTTCGGCTCCTGCGGTTCCGGCACAGTAGTTTGTCGTAAAGCTGTTTTTACAGCAAGATAATACGTCTGATATTTTATAAAGCCGGTGGTCTTTCCACCGGCTTTATTCTTTGAGAGGGTCTGAAAAGAGTACAATGCATAAGCAAATATTAGACAACATGCGGGAGTGTATTCTTGGAAAACAATATATAATGACTCTGCATGCCGAAGAAGAGATGGCCGATGACAGCATGACGATTTTCGATATTGAACATGTTATTTTAACAGGAGTAATCATTGAGAGGCAAAGGGATAATATATCCTGTGAATAGAAATATCTTATAGAAGGCAATACGATTCAGGCGAACATTGCAACTGTTGTTGCGAAAATCAGCATTACTGGCAAGCTCGTTATCATTACAGTGTTTATGGGGAGGACTTATGATATGTGATATTTGTGGTCACAAAAGTGGACATATTCGTTATGTAACTCGAAGTTTTGGTCATGGCAAGGATTTACTCGTCATTGAAAATGTACCGATAGTTAGTTGTTCGCATTGCGGAGAAAGTTATCTTACCGCTGAAACTCTTCATGAAATTGAACGAATTAAATTGCATCGAGATGGTTTTGCGCATGAACGGTCTGTGCCAGTCGCAGTGTTTGCTCAAGGTATGACTGGCGGTACACTCAGCCACTCGAACGTGTAAACAAAGAGGGCAGCTGGTATGGTCGGAGTAATCGGCGGAACCGCAATAACGTTTTTGGAAAAAAATGCCATTGTTGAATAAAATTGGCATGGAATACGCAAACAATTAATATCGCTCAACACAACAAGTTGTAACAGAGGAGAGAACCAGCCCAACACGGTTATAATTCATAATGAATATATCAACAGAAGATCTCGATGATTTGAAGTACGCAAAATCCTTGCTGGAAAATGTAGGGTTTGCTGCAAAAATAACAAATTCACTGGGAGAGCCTATAGAAAAGGGGTTTGACCTCCTTCCCGAAGGTTGGGCTGAAATCGTTGCATCCACTACGCAAAAGGCATTGCAGGTTGCAGTGAACTCGGCAAAGCTGACAATGGTTAGAACAATAAAAACAGATTCTGCTGACACGCTTCATAAAATCATGGTTGCAGGTACCGGTGCTGCGGGAGGTTTCTGGGGTCTGCCGGCACTGGCAATAGAACTTCCCCTCTCAACGACCATTATGCTGCGCTCGATTGCTGATATTGCCAGAAGTGAAGGCCATCTTCTTGCCGATCCGCAGGTCAAAATAGAGTGCATAGAAGTATTTGCCCTGGGAGGGCCGGGTAATCACGATGATGCCGTTGAAACAGGATATTTTGCCATCCGTGCGGGACTGGCTACGGCAGTAACCGATGCCGCAAAACATATTGCGCAAAAGGAGATTAGCGAAACAGGCGCCCCTGTCCTTATTAAACTTATCACACAGATTGCTTCAAGGTTCGGTATTCAGGTGTCAGAAAAAATAGCTGCTCAGGCAGTTCCTGTCATCGGTGCTGCGGGTGGTGCTATTATTAACAGCCTGTTTATAGATCATTTTCAGGGAATGGCTCGGGGTCATTTTATTGTTTTACGGCTGGAGAACAAATACGGGGCTGAGGAGATCAAGCAGGTTTATCTGGGCTTGTAAATGAGGAACAGAAGGTTCCTGCTGTGGTCTCCAGGTTGTGGAACTGAAGGACATCACAGAGAAAAGTAGGAAGAGATTGAAAATAAATAACGTGCAAAAGAGGAATATTATAAGTGGGTAGAAACAATGTTTTTGATAGAATAACTCCCGATGAAGCCTTAGAAATCCTAAGGCGACTTTTCAAAGAGGATCAAAATATTGAACAGACAATTCTGAAAATAGCGGACAATGTTATCAGAGAAGTAGATGTTGATGAAATTTGTGAAGATGTTTTTTTTGCTTTAGATGGAATTGATGTAGATGATTTATGGAACAGATCCGGGGCATCTTCTGATGGTTACACTTCAACTGTTGACATGGCTTATGAAATGCTCGAAGAAGAATTGGACTTCTTTAGCAGTGAAGTGGTTCGCCTCAGTGAGTTAAATATGGAGAAAGAGGCAATGCTCTACTGTATGGGCTTGTTAAAGGGAATATATCAATATGACCATGAATCCGAATCAGAATTTAAAGACTGGTCAACTGATATGCCAGGTGAGTGCTTTGCAGACATCCTAAGAGGATGGAAAAAACAGAGTACGAGCAAAAAAATTGAAGAGATGAATTCATTTTTGATGAAGGAGTGCAGCCAGTGGATATAATTGTTCTGCCCTGGCACTCAGTGACCTTTACCTGGGCAGAAGATGCCTGACAACGTATTAAAAAGGAGAATCGCATGTCTGTGGACAGTTACACTGAAGTAACCAGTCAATCCTGGTTCAGTCGGATTGGCAAAGCCTTTAAAGGTATCCTCTTTGGCCTGATCCTGGTTGCTATTGCCTTTGTGCTTATATTCTGGAATGAAGGGCGCACGGTGAAACGGTATAAGACCTTGAAAGAGGGGGGCGGTGCGGTGGTCTCGCTTGCAGCAGATCAGACTGATCATGCCAGCAAAGACGGCCAACTGGTGCATATCACTGGTCGAGCCGAAACCGGGCAGGTTTTGACTGACTCGGATTTTGGCGTAACGGCTCAGGCACTCAAATTGAAGCGCAGGGTTGAGATGTACCAGTGGCAGGAGTCAAGTAAAAGCGAGGAGAAGAAAAAACTCGGTGGAGGCACTGAGACTACCACCACCTACAGCTATGACAAGAGTTGGTCTTCGTCGCTGAGCAACTCCGATTCTTTCAAGCATCCAGAGGGGCATAACAATCCGGGAACCATGGTCTATAGCTCCAGGGAGTTTATTGCCGATACAGTCACTTTGGGTAATTTCACCCTTTCCGCTTCTTTGAAGGGGATGATTAATAACTACACTGAACTGGCCCCGGCTGAAGCCGCGCTTCCCGCAAACCTGCAAGGCAATGTGCAGGGCAATGTGCAGGGAAATGTGCAGAGAAATGTGCAGAGACAGGGCAATGGTTTTTACATGGGAAATAATCCAAATGTGCCGGAGATTGGAGACCTGAGGGTGCATTT
>DAOVTM010000024.1 GCA_030633145.1 Desulfobulbaceae bacterium | reverse complement strand
GAACTGTCTGCCGAAATTATCCACTACTGTGGAGAGTTTATCTCCGACATAGGTCAGGGTCTGGGTATTACCGTTTCGGTCTTCAATTTGAGTAAGAAGACCTGTGCTATCAAAAGATAGAATTCTACTGTCTGGTTCTTTTAGCTGATGTCCGCCGGTAATTGGTTCAATCACCCGTTTTGCATCAGCCTCGGAAATAAAACTGCCCTGACCATCGTCTATGAAATGGATTTCATTGCCGTCCGCCTGTTGCAGTTTGATTATGCCTGTGTCAACGATTATCTTTTCAGAAAAAGTGGCTGTCCAGCCATGCCCCAAGGTGGAACTGGTATCGCGCTGGCTATTGTAATGCCTTTGAAACACCATGGGCAGACCAGAGCCAGAGAGAACCAGATCGGTGTCTTGACGGTACTCATTGCCGGTTGCCATGTTGATTGGTTCGCCATTGGCTGGACAGGTTCCAGAGCCTCCGGGACAATTGCCGAGATTTTTTTCTTTTATGGGGTCTTCGGCGACGGTGATCTGCATGATGATGCTTTTCGGGTCAACATCATTATCAACAAAAAGTAAATTTGGTCTATTATCGACATTATTCTCTATTACATTGCTGTCAATTACCACTGCAAACCAGGACTTACCTTCATTGATATGAGTCTGGATATCCTGAATGATGGTAGTGCCTCCAGAACGTGACCATGTATTCCAGGTTTCTGCTCCCGGCATGAAGAATTTTGTTTGATTAGGCGTTCAGGCTTCATCTGCGTTGATTGTCCACGCAAAGCCATTATAGCCGTGAGTTGTCGGATCATAGCTGTTAATGAATGCCTCACTATTTTCGTTATAGATTAACCCGCCTGAGTTGATCCACCCACCTGTAATGCTATTCGAAGGTTGTATGATGCTGTAGCCCAAATTATCGATTTGAGTTCCAGGTGAACTATTATAGACCCGGAATCCCACATCAACGACTATCTCATCGACAAGCGAACTAATGTCAAATTCCGCCCATACTCTGGATGTTTCATGTCGATAAGTGTAGAATTTGAATTCTCCGAATCTTGCCCGATTCTTGATGAGCCAAAACAAGGGTCGGTAGTGTTGTGAAGTCCCTCTATGCGATAAACACAGTGGAACTCATGCTTCAAATCATTGTCCTGGGCAAAAGCGGGAAGGGTTAAAAATGCTGCGGCCAGAACGATGAACAAAATCAAATAACTGTTTTTCAACATGGGGAAACACATGTAGGGAAAATTTTGGAAACAGAAACGCATTTCCAGGTAATAGCAAAGTTCTGTAACTAATCATTGAGCAGCAAAAACAGGATAGGCGTGATAATTATCCGATCAGAAACATTTGGATCAGACTCTCCGGCATCAACCTGTCCATTGAAATTCGTATCCTCTTCACCATCGCTTTGCCCGTCGCCATCAGAGTCTGCAAGTAGTGAATCGGTTGTGGTCAGGGGATCAAGGTCAGGCTGAAAAATCAATGTATCAGTACCGGATATCGGCCCGGCCCCATCCGGGTCGAGTACTCCCGTTGTAATTCCCATTTCTGTACCGTCCTGAATACCGTCACCATCATAGACGATTACAGTGTCATCCAATTGATCCATACGGACAAGTCGATCAAAGACATCATATTGATAGGAGACTGTTCCTCCAAAGGTGGAGGAACAAAAAAGCAAGGTGATCAATGATGCTATCGGTAACAGAAGAAATCTATGAGTTATGTTAGCATCCTTTGGCGATATTAAACAAGGTGAACAGAGTCATAACTAACTCTATTCATTATAGAATAGCGTTTACTCTAGTTTTTAATGCTGCCAAATATTGTGGATATTGGGATTCAACAGTGATTTTTAGCAGTAATTACTTAAGTTATTTAATATCAAGGCAAATGACAATGAAATTCAGCAAGATAGAATGTCTCTGCAAAGCAAAAACAAGAAAATCATTGCCTCCCAATGAAAAAATGGAAATAGGAAGAAGATCCAAGTTTAATAATGTTCGTCTTTTGAGGACAATTGTCATGCTTCCGGGCGTAGTCTGCTGCCGGAGCAACAATACTGCGCAAGGTATAGCCGATTTGTTTTTTCTTGCGCTTCTGCTCCATGGCCGCAATGCGTCGCCCCTTGTTTTGCTGACCAATCTATTTGGCATCTTTTGCGGAAGGAGCAAGGTAAACCGGTTGTTGTCCCTTAGACGATTTGTCCATCAACCATCGGCCTTCCGCTGGCAACTGGATCGTGCCTTGGTAGATAAAGCGATCACTGCCCGGCGGACGAAATCTTTTGTTTTCAGAGACCTCAGTTGCGGCAAAGGTTGGCAAGGAAGACAAGGAAGACAGGGACAGGAGGGTCAGGAGACATACTATAGCTGTTTTCTGCATTACGTTTACTCCTCTATGCGTTAAGCGTTAAAAAAGCAAATCTTGAATGGCTGACTCCCGGTAAGTATATTGAGTTGCTTGTACTCCTTGTACTTTTTGAGCAGTCAGGTTTTTTTAAGTTTGGTCAGGATGGCCTTGCCACGAATACTGAGAATCCCATCCGGGGCAAAGAGCATGACCAGAATAAGGATTGTGCCGAATACTGCGTCATCATAAGAGCCAAACACCCCGCGCAGAGAGAGAAAGGTCAGGGTCACGCCCATGATCAGCACTCCCCAGAGGTTGGCCATACCACCAACGGCCACCAGAGCCACATAGCGAACCGATTTCATCACCGAAGCCTCATGGGGTCCGATGCCGCCGTTATAATGGGTGAGAAATACTCCGGCCAGAGCCGCATACACCGCACTGAGGACAAAGACCGAGAGCTTGAGACTGGCAGTGTTGACCCCCACTGCGGCGGATGCCTCTTCAGAGCCGTGGATGGCTCGCAGGGCGCGACCCATCCGTGAATCAATCAGGTTGAGGAGCAGGATCATACCGATAATGAGCAGACCCCAGGCAATATAATAATTCTGAGCCCGGTTGCCGAAATCTCCGCTTACAGTCAGGGCGGGCAGCCCCGCAATGGCTGGCAGGAGGGTAAATCCTGGGACTTCCGAGATACCGTCAGCCTCGCCGAAATACTCGCTAGCCAGTCCGACACGAAAGATGATAATACCGAAACCAAGGGTTGCCATGGCCAGGTAATGGCCTTTTAATTTCAGCACTGGAATACCAAGGACAAAGGCAATGACCGTAGCCGTCAGCACCGCAACAATACAGGCTGCCCAGGGAGCAATCACCAGCAACTGCTCGCCGTAGAGATCTGTACCCGCAATGGTGATGCCGATACTCTTGCAGAATTGAACAACGGAACTTGTCTCGATATTGATCAGGTTATGGGTGGTCAGAGCCGCAGACAGGTAGCCGCCAATGGCAAAAAAACCGGCATGACCAATGGAGATCTGCCCGGCATAGCCCATCAGGACGGAGAGACCGATTACCACCAGCCCGTAATAGGCGGACATGGTTAGCTGGGTCAGGTAATAGGTGGTCTCTGTGGCCTTGGTGACCAGTTGGATACCGATAACCAGAACGACAAGAATAGTGATCCCGAAAAATTTTGAGGATTTCATCTTTTGTTTTATTTATCCGATCAAAATTCTTTGAGTCCCGCAGCCTCACTGGAGCCGAACAGCCCATGGGGACGGACAAAGAGGATAATAAGCAGGATGGCAATGGCGATAACATCCTGATAGGCGAGGGGCAGCACAGAGATGGAAAAGGCCTCCAGGATACCCAACAGGATACCGGCAGCCACCGCACCCATGGAGTTGCCGAGTCCGCCCAGGATTGCCACAGTAAAGCCTTTGATAGCCAGGGGGGTGCCGGAATCATACTGAGTATAGGTGATCGGCGACATAACGCAGCCAGCTAAGGCTCCGATGGCGGCACTGAGCATAAAGGAAAAGGTCACCATGTTGCGGGTGTTGATGCCGCAGAGGATGGCAGCGGTTCGGTTGGCGGAACATGCCCGCATCTCCCTGCCCAGGGGTGCGGTCTTGAAAAAGAGGCTCAATCCCAGGACAATGATGCCGCAGACTCCGATAACCCACAGCACCTGGGGCGATATTCGTACCGAGCCGATGGCGATGGCAGAGATCTCGTTACCGTAAAAATAGGGCAGGGAACGGATGGACTCTCCCCAGATATGGAGGGATCCTTCCCGGATCAGAATTGACAGGGCAATGGTAATAATGATCAAGCGCAGCACGGACGGGTTGTCCAGCCAGCGGATAAAGATAATCTCAATGGCTGCCCCCACCAGCATGGTGACCAGCACGGCCAGGGCAATGGCCACCGGCAAAGGCACAAACGGCAGCAGAGAGATGGAAATCATACCACCGAGCATAACAAACTCGCCTTGGGCAAAGTTGATTATACCGGTGGTATTATAGATAATATTAAAGCCGATGGCGACTATGGCATAGATGATGCCATACGTTACACCGGCAAATAAATATTGAAAAAAAAGGTCTATGGTCATGCTGTAAGTTTGAAATATACTATCTTATTTTTTGGACTCATAAGCAACAAACTTACCATCCTTTACTGTCAGCATCACAAAGGAGTCAATGTCCAGACCATTATGATCTTCCGCAGAATAGTTGAATATCCCGCCGGTTCCGGCAAAGCCCTTCAGGTTCTCGATGGCAGTGCGAACTTTTTCCCGGTCATTACCACCGATTTTGATTGCTTCCGCCAGAATGGTCATCGCATCGTAGCCGTGTCCGCCAAAGGTGGAGGCGGCTTCTTTATGCTTGGCCTCGTAGTCTTTTTTATACTTGAGCAGTAACGCCTTCTGGGGATTGGAATCCTCCAGAGATTCGGCTATCAGCAGACGACCGGCAGGGAAAATAATCCCTTCTGCTGCTGCACCGGCAGCCTCAACATACTTGATATTACCGAAACCATGGCTCTGGAAGAGGGGTACTTCCCAGCCTGCCTGACGCATATTTTTGGCAATAATGGCCTGGGCAGGAACGATGGACCAGTTGACTACTGCCTGGATGTCCTTGTTGGCCTTTAACTTGGCAACAACGGCTGTCAGGTCGGTGGCCTTTTTATCGTAAGTCTCATTGGCAACTACGGTGATACCAAAGTCTTTGGCCGCATCCATGAGCTGTTTCTTGCCAGCCTTGCCAAAACCGGTGTTACCGGCTAGGACGGCAATCTTTGTGATGCCGAGATTTTTCATCTCACCGTAAATCTTCTGTACCGCATAGGAGTCCTTTTGCGGGGTCTTGAAAACATAGCTGGCAACAGGATTGACAATAACCTCAGCCGCTCCGCAGGAGATAAGCGGGGTCTTGCCCTGCTCTGCGATTTTTTTCAGCTTCATGGTCTCGCCTGAGGTGGAGGGTCCAATGATGGCCAGAACCTTTTCCTCTTCAATGAGCTGCTTGGCATAGGAGATCGCCTTGCCCGGATCAGCACCGGAATCCTTGATAATCAACTCAATGGTGTTACCGTTGATGCCGCCGGCCTTGTTGATTTCCTCAACTACCATTTTCGCACTTCTGGCCTCGGGTCCGCCGAGAAATGATGCCCCGCCGGTTACGGCAAAGATCGCCCCTACTTTGATGGTGTCTGCCATGGCCGGTACTGCCAGCAGGCTGCAGGCAGCCGTGCCTAAAATAATTCCTTTGATCAGCTTTTTCATACCTTCTCCTTTTGATGAATTGAAAATTGAAAATTAAGAATTGAGAATTTATACAGTATCCGTGAACTGTTAATTCTCCATTCTACACTCTTTATTAGTTTATAATGCACTGATTTGTTCACCGGTTAGAATGGTGTATTCTTTTTCCTGCATCACGGCAATGGCCTTGTCCATGTCGTCAAAACGGAAGATGACCACCGCATTTTCACTGGACTTGTTGACAAAGGCATACATATACTCAATATTGAGACCGCCCTTGACAGCGGCCTCCAGCACCGTGGCAAGGCCGCCGGTACGATCCGGCACCTCCACTGCTATGACATTGGTTTTACCAACAGTGAAATTATTTGCCTTCAATGCCTCTTTGGCTTTATCGACTTTGTCAACAATGAGGCGTAGAATACCAAAATCCGCAGTATCGGCAACCGATAATGCACGAATGTTGATATCATTGTCCGCCAGTGTCCTGGTGATGTCTGCCAGCCTGCCGGATTTACTCTCTAAAAATACTGCTATCTGTTCTACTCGCATTATGGTTTTCTCCGGTTTTATCCGCAGATGACGCAGAATGTCGCAGATGAACAACCCTCCTGGGAGAAATCTGCGTGAATCTGTGTCATCTGCGGATTATAATTGTCTGTTATCAATAACCCGCTGCGCTTTACCCTCGGAACGGGCAATGGTACGCGGTTCCACCAGCTTGACCTTTGCGGTTACTCCCAGCAGATCCTTGATTTCAATCTGAATTTTGCTGGTCAGGGCTTCCAGTGCTTTAATCTCATCGGAAAAGACCTGCTCGCTCACCTCGACCAACACGGACATGGTATCCAGGTTGCCCTGGCGGTTGACCTCGATCTGGTAATGGGGTTCGACTCCCTCAACACCCATCAGGACGTGTTCCACCTGGCTGGGAAAGACGTTGACTCCCCGAATAATCAGCATATCATCGGTGCGACCGGTGACCTTTTCCATCCGTACCAGGGTTCGTCCGCAGGCACAGGGTTCCACGATCAGGCGGGAGATATCCTTGGTGCGGTAGCGGATAATGGGGAATGCCTCTTTGGTCAGAGTGGTAAAGACCAGCTCACCAGCCTCGCCATAAGGCAGCGGTTCAAAGGTGTCTGGATCAACGATCTCCGGCAGGAAGTGATCTTCCAGGATGTGCATACCCTTGTCGGTCTCCAGACACTCCATGGCTACACCCGGCCCGATGACCTCGGACAGGCCATAGATATCCACCGCCCGGATTCCCAGCTTGCGCTCCACCTCTTCCCGCATGTTCTCGCTCCAGGGTTCGGCTCCGTGGATGCCGACCTTGAGCTTGAGCTGATCCGGGGTAACTCCGACATCGGCCATGGCATCGGCCAGGTTCAAGGCATACGAAGGGGTCGCCAGCAAGACAGTGGAACCAAAATCACGCATGATGGTGATCTGCCGTTTGGTATTGCCGCCGGAAACCGGAATGACCGTTGCTCCGATGTGTTCCACACCGTAGTGAGCTCCCAGGCCGCCAGTGAAGAGGCCGTAGCCGTAGGCGTTATGTACCATATCGCCCTTATTCACCCCGGCCATGGTCAAGGCTCGTCCCATAACCGAGGCCCACATCTCGATGTCAGCGGCAGTGTAGCCGACCACTGTGGGCTTGCCGGTGGTTCCAGAGGAGGCATGTACCCGCACCACCTCGTCCATGGGGACGGTGAATAGGCCAAAGGGGTAGTTATCCCGCAGGTCATCCTTGGTGGTAAAGGGCAGTTTTTTCAGGTCTGCCAGGGTCTGGATGTCTCCGGGTTTTATCCCGGCTTCGTCCATTTTGGCCTTATAGGGTGCCACAGTTTCATAGACCCGGTGAACCAGTTTCTGCAACCGCAGTAACTGAATGGATTCGAGTCCTGTTCTTGGTAAGGTTTCTAATTCCTGCCAGTTCATTCTGTTCTCCTGCGTTATTTCCAGATTGTCGTGTACTGCATCTTCAGTTCAAGGAAATTGTTACTTTCAGTTGTATGTTGAATTGTATTATGTAGATCTATTTCTTTAACAGTTAAGAGATTATTTGCATATTATAATTTTTTATTTTTTCCTTTTTTTTATTGCGATTGACGACCAGGTTACTGCGCCCTCCAACGGGCTTACTACCAACTTTGAGCGAAGCTATGTTTTAGAATTAATCTCGAAAAAGCGCACGTTCTCGCTGGTCGACGTTGAACGTATTGTTGGACAAAGCTGCTGCGAGGAGACAAACCCATACATCCACATCTGTCAGGATATTTTGGCGATCACGCCAAATTTCAATACAAATCGTTCCGTGATGATGGCCTTCCCACTGGAAGAGGAACTGTCGAAAGTGCCATCCGAAGGATTATCAATCTCCGCATCAAAGGGATACAAGAAAAGATACCTTACATGATGAGCGTGATGCTGTTTCATTGTATCTTTTGTCTCCTGAAGATATTTTACTTAGTAAACTGGTCTGGTTTCAGTCCGGTGGAGGTGTGTCAGAGCAGCAGTGGAAAGATATCCTGGGAGTTTTTAAAATCCAGAAAGACCATTTGGATGTTAAATACCTTCAGCACTGGTCTTCACAGCTGGATGTGCGCTATCTGTTGGGGAAAGCCTTCCAGGATGCGGGAATCAACAAGAGCTGAATTGATCCTTAATTCATAAACCGATACGAATGAATATCCCTTTGCAGCAGATGCCTGGAGTAGTTATGGAGAACACGCAGGCTCTCCCTGGCAGCCCTGACCGGCATCTGTAACCGATCAAGCTGATGTTGCTCCATCTGCTGCGCTGTGTGGAGGAATTTAATGGTCTGTAAAGAAAGGCTGAAACTGCTGCGGGTTTTATTGGGATTGCAGCGGTTACAGATCAGGGATCCGTCACCCGGCTGCAGGGTAAAGGAGCGGCTGTTGTTCACCGGAGCATGACAGCTACCGCAGCAACTTAGCTCAGGGCGGTACCCCCCCTCGCTAAGCAGGCGAAGATGGAACAGAGCCACGGTCTTGCGCGGCTCTGTTTCCCGGTTCAATGAATCCAGCAACCAGTGGAGCAGGGAAAATATCTCCGGCTCGGAGTCCTGAATGCCGGTGAAACGGATAACCAGCTCACAGGCCAGCATAGCGGCGACATAGCGTTGATGGGTGGTGCGCAGGGAAAGGAACGGGTCGGCAAGCTCTGCCTCGGCCAGGAAAAAGAGTCCGTTGCTGCGGGGAGGGCGGTAGATGATGTCCAGCAGGGAAAACTCTTCCAGTTTGTTGACAAAACGACGTTTTGACCGTTTCGCACCCTTGGCGATGGAGGTCACCCTGCCGATATCAGGACTGTACAGGGTGACGAGTTTATCCGATTCGCCATACCCGGCAACCTTGAGGATGATTGCCCGGGTACGACACAGAGCTGTCATGGTCAGGGGCTGGTCGGCTCGGTTCCAATGGTAAGGGTTGGTTTGCCCTCCACGATTTCCTCGGGGAATTCAACCGGATTGCCATTGATGGTCAAGGTCGCACTGTCAGGGGCTGCAAAGGAAATCTGGATGAATTCCTCTGCCTGCCACTGGAGTTCCTCACCGCTGATTCCCTTAATTCGAGTTGCCGACTGATCGTCCAGGATCACTTCTACCTCAGTGTCACTGAGGAATGTTGCCGTTACAAGATAGGAGGTTGTCTCCGCTTCCTCTGCAGCAGTGCTGTCCTGCTGTTCTTCGTCTGCCGGTGGGATAACTACCTTCTCTTCGACAGCGTCAGGAGTAATGACGAAACCGGTATGCGGGGCAGGATCTTCCTTGTTGAGAAAGTAGGCAAAGGGACTCCAACCGGTATATACGCAGAAGCCGGTAAGGGAGACAATAAGCAGCAGCAGCAGGATGCCTGCTCCGGCAGCAGGAGAGAGATTGGCTGGTTCGGCGAGTCTATTGGTTTTCAGGGAATGCTCATGGTGCATACTTCCGCTTTTTTTCTTCTGGCTGTACTGACTGTCCCGTTCCGCAAAAAAGGTCTTTGCGACTTCTACACCCTCTAATTCGAGAAAATCTCCATAGATCGACAGCTGGCCACGGATAAAGGTATCTGCGGGCAGTGACTCATACAACTGGTTTTCAAAGCCGGCCAGATTGGCAACGGATAAATGGGTAGCATCAGAGACATCCTTTATGGATAGCCCTTTCGTCTCTCTGGTTTGGCGCAGTTTCTTACCGATGGGATACTTGTGTCTCAACGGCTCTGCCTGCTGCTTCTTGGTGTGGGATTCAGGCTCCTTTGTGTGGGGTTCAGTAGAGGCAGGGCTCATATCCTGTGATTGTTTTTGTGGTGTTCTTTGTCTTAATTTAGTCATTATTCACTTTTCAGCGGAGATTAATTATAGCTCAGTGGGGGTACAAGCCTTACAGGATCTTGATGTATGCCTGGTTTTTTATCTCATCAAACCAAGTGGTAAAGCGTTCCTCCATTTGTTGCTGATAAAGGGTATTGCGGATTTCCTCTTTGACCGTCTCATAAGGTACCTTGGTGACAATAGCCCCTTCCTGGCTGGACATCAGCTTAAAAAACATGTAGCTGTTCGGGGCTGTTACCACCTGACTGATCTCGCCCGGTTTGAGGTTGGTCACTGCGTCACGCATGTAGGATGCCATCTCATCTGCCTGGAATGAACCAAGATCACCTCCGTCAACACTAGATGGCAGATTCGAATATTCACGAGCCAGTTCTTTGAAATCTTTACCTCCAACAGCAATGCTGCGAACCCTTGCGGCCTGTTGTTTCGCTATTTTTTTGGATTCTTCAATATCGTCGGCCTTGCCCTCAAAGGTAAAACCGATCTGCAGAATGTAGTATCCACCCGCCTTTATCTGTTCAGTGTAATGGTTATCGTAATAATCCAGTATTTTTTCTTCCGGGATTACAATCTTGGAACGAACCTCATAGTTGACCAGTTTGGAACTGAGTATCTGGTCATGCAGGTTTGTAAGGTACTGCTCCTCCTTCATGTTCATTCGTTCCAGTTCTGCCTGAAACTGCTCATTACTGGTGTTGTTCTGTTCCAGGATCCGCATCTGGGCACGTTTAACCTCTTCTGCTGAAACCGTTACGCCGACCAGTTTGGCATGCTGAAGCAGGAGCTTTTTTTCAATCAGCTGTTCAATAACGGTTTTCCTGGCCTCCTTGAGGGTATCGGCAAGCTGTGATGGCGGAACCTGTTCCGCCACCCGTTGAAAAACAGCCTTCCCTGCCTCGTTTACCTCGGAAAGGGTGATCACTTCCTCGTTGACAACGGCAACACAGGAGTCAATTATAGTTGCCTGTAACGGGGAAAGCAGGGGGAGCAACAGCAGGGCGACAGCCAGAGCCAGGGCAGTGCGAAATTTCATATTAATCTGTAATAATGATTGGTTGATGGTTTAACCCTGGGCTTGATAGTCCTTTAGCTTTACTTCTGCCAGGGAACGTCATGGACGGATAGCAAAATCCGTAACTCAATAGATTACCCTGAACATGGTAAATAAGCAATGGTTTTTGAAAATGATTGAAGGCAAAAGGCTGTATCATCTGTTGACAATAGACGCTTGATGTTTAAACTTTGCTGGGTTATAAAGGTTGACTTGTGAGTGATGAATATTTTACGTTACTCACAACTCATTATTCATTACATACGACTCGTAAATCATTTTTTATTTATTATAAGCAAACCCACACAGGAGTACATTATGAACTTCGGCAAAAGAGCAGCTTTAACCGTACTGGCAATCCTGCTGCTGACGGTGACAACGGCTATGGCTTCGGTTTCCATGCCGTCATTTTCACTGAAGTCGGTCACCAGTGGCAAAACAGTGAGTAGTGAGATCTTTGAGGGTAAGGTGTTGTTAGTTACCTTCTTTGCCACTTGGTGTCCCCCATGCAGGCAGGAAATTCCCACTCTGATTCAGCTGCAGAATGAGTTGAAAGACCAATCTTTTTCCGTACTGGGATTATCAGTTGATGAAGGCGGTTCCGGGCTGGTGGCTAAACTGGTCAAGCAGAATAAAATTAATTATCCGATACTGATGGCGGACGCAGCCACTGCAGAGAAATTTGGCGGCATTCCCGGAATACCGACCTCTTTTTTGATCAATCGGCAGGGGAATGTGGTAAAAAGCTATCCCGGTTATGTTCCCCACAAGCTCCTTAAAAAGGACATTGAAGCAGTTATGAGATAAATTCTCACGGAAAACAACACTTTGTGGTGTAAATTTTCGTGTTGACAAACCATGGATTTGTTTTTATAGATTACAGCATCGATAGTTTGTAAGAGGATAATTTATTATTCAAGAAAAATCCACAAAAGGAGAATGTCATGAAAAAATTGGTAACTGTTGTTATGGTAGCTGCTTTCGCGTTGAGTGCTGGTTCCGCCCTTGCTGGTTCTGAAGCATGTACCGTTGATGCTATTGAAGGCGACACCGTAACCATGACCTGCAAAGGTACTGCGCTGAAAGTAGGTGATGCTGTAAAAGTAAAAGCAAAGAAAGCAGCAAAAGTTGAAGGTTGCTAATCGCAACTGACACTCGATTGCTTTTGTAGTGTTGAAGCCGGTGGCGTTTTTCGCCACCGGCTTTTTCTGTTTTGAATATGCTCGTTGTTGTACGAGTCCATCACTGAAATAATAAGATATAAAAATAAATGGATCCGCAAACGCTCCCTCCCCAGACCAGGGAACTGTACGAAAAGATAAAAGAGCAGTATTCTGTGGGGTTTGAATCCTTGAAATTAGGGGATGATACCCACCTTCATCTCCTCAAAGTAACCGATCTGGAACAGCTCCTTGCGGGCAAGGATCCGCTCAAAAATCCCTCTGAATTTCCCTTCTGGATCAGGCTCTGGGAGGCGGCTATTGTTCTTTCCAGGTTCATGGTCAGTATGAAACCTGCTGCCGGAACTACGGTGCTGGAACTTGGTGCCGGTCTGGGTGCACCCGGACTTGCCGCTGCAGCCATGGGCTGCGTAGTTACCCTGACCGATTATGAAGAGATGATCCTTGACTTTGAACGGGTCAGTGCCACGGCCTCGGGCCTTTCTGATGTCCGTTTTGAGATGCTTGATTGGCTGGATCCTCCTGAGATGGAGCAGTACGATGTGATCCTCGGGGCGGAGATCCTCTTCCGCGAGGAATTTTTTGAGCCGTTGCAGGGTATCCTGCGCAGAGCCTTAAAGCCGGACGGGGTGGTCTATCTGGCTCACGATATTAAACGAAAATCGATGAAACCCTTTCTTAAGGCGGCAGAAAAAGAGTATCGTATCTCCGCCACTAAACGGGTGCTGCGCAGCCTGGATCAGGATAAGGAGATTTTGCTTACCCGGCTTACTCATAGATGACTGAGAACGGAATATACATGAAAAGTTGAGGGATTATGGCAAAGCACAAGAAACTGCTTGAGTATATTTTAATGAGGCAGGGAGATTCTAATGTTTCATTTACTGCGCTTTGTAATTTATTGTCGGTTCTAGGCTTTGAAGAGCGAATCAAGGGTGATCATCATATTTTTACAAAAGATGGCGTGGATGAAATAATTAATCTGCAACCAAAGGGTGGAAAGGCAAAACCGTATCAGGTAAAGCAAATACGAAATGTAATTATTCGATATAATATGCATATTGGAGGATAGTGTGGACACCAGGTACGAGATAATTATATATTGGAGTAAAGAGGATGATTCTTTTGTGGCTGAAGTACCGGAGTTGCCTGGCTGTATGGCTGATGGGAAAACATACCAGGAAGCTGTAGCTCAGGCAGAGATCGTGATTGGTGAGTGGATTGCTGTGGCGGAAGAGTTAGGGCGTTCCATACCACAACCGGCTGGCAGGTTGGCCTATGCCTGATATTTCAATTTCATCACTATTACCTCTATAGCTCAAAACCAATCCTGTGTACCCAATCTGTCTTGAAATAAGCGACAAACTCTGCGTCATTGTGGGCGGCGGAAGTGTGGCAGAGCGTAAGGTGTTCAGCCTGTTGACTGCTATGGCAAGGGTGCGGGTCATCAGCCCGGCTCTGACCACCCACTTGCGCCAACTGGCCGATGAAGGGCGAATTGAGTGGCAGCAGCGGGGGTATCAACCGGGCGATCTCACTGGAGCCTTGCTGGTTTTCGCTGCCACCGATAACAGCCGGGTGCAGAAGGATATCGTTCAGGAGGCACGAGAGGCCAATCAACTGATTAACGTCATTGACAGCCCTGAAGAGTGCGGCTTTCAGGTACCGGCGGTTGTCCGACAGGGTGATTTGACCCTGGCGGTTTCAACTAACGGCAAGAGTCCAGCAATGGCGGCAATGATCAGGCAGCAGCTTGAAGAGAGCTTTGGTGAGGAATACGGACTCCTGCTGGAAATAATGTCCCGCCTGCGCAAGGAGATCCTGGCCGGAGACCGGACAGAAGAGGAACGGAAAAAATTGTTTCAGAAAATTCTCCATGACGATATACTTCTCTGGCTGAAAAATGATCAACAGCAGCAGATAGACGACCACCTCGCATCCCTGTTGGGCGAAGAGGTTGCTGCCCGGGTCTGTCAATAATTAAAGAGTTAACCCTGTTATCCCTATAGTTTTTTTAAAAACCAATGAGTTATCTGCTTTTTCAAATCAGCTTTGCCTGCTATCTCCTCGCCACCGCAGCCTATTTTTACTTTTTTTTCAAGCAGGACAGTCTGCTGCGCCGGATTGCACGGGGGGGGTTCTTTGTTGCTGCCGGTCTGCACACCATCTATATTCTGGTTCGTTATTTTGAGGCAGGCCACACCCCCATTACCTCTATCCATGAGACGGTCTCCTTTTTTGCCTGGTCCATTGCCTGCTGCTATCTCTCCTTTCGCTGGCGATATACGGTAAAAAATTTTGGCACCTTTGCCAGTCTCATGGTGTTCATCCTGATGCTCATTGCCTCGCTGGCCTCAAGGGAGATTGTGCCGCTGCCGCCTAACCTGCAATCCTGGCTTCTGCCTGTACACGCATCCATCTCCATTGTCGGGGATGCCTTTCTGGCTCTGGCCGCCATTGGCGGTGGCATGTACCTGTTGCAGGAACGGGAACTGAAACAGAAACGATTTGGTTTCTTGTTTTCCCGGCTCCCCTCCCTGGAGGCCCTGGACAAGCTCAACAACCACTGCATCAGTATCGGCTTCCCCCTCATGACCCTGGGCATGGTCACCGGTTATATCTGGGCTCGGCAGATTTGGGGCGGTCAGGACTGGCACTGGGACTCCAAGATCGTCTGGTCCATGATCACCTGGCTCCTCTATGCCGGACTCATGCACCAGCGTTTTGTCATGGGGTGGCGGGGTCGCAGAGCCTCGCTGATGACCATTGTTGCCTTTTGTGCAGTGCTGTTGACCTTCTGGTTTCTGCTCGTGGGGGGGCATAAATGAGGAGTGATACCATTGTGCTGTTGGGGGTCAATCATAAAAAAACCCCTTTAGCGGTACGGGAAAAACTGGCACTGACTGGTGGCTATGAAGAACCGTTGGAGCGGCTGCGCCAGATCAAGGGGTTGAACGGCTATTTCCTCCTCTCTACCTGCAACCGGGTGGAGATTCTCTTTACCTGTCAGCAGCCGGAGGCAATGCGTATTGAGGTGCTTGATCTCCTCTTTGCTGGCAAGGTCACGAGAGAAGAGGTTCGAGATTCCATTTATAGCTATGAAAATGAGGAGGCGGTGCAGCACCTCTTCATGGTCTCGTCCAGCCTGGACTCCATGATTGTCGGAGAGTCGCAGATCCTGGGTCAGCTTAAAGAGGCCTTTCGCCACGCCTCTGAACAGAAGACCTCATGCCAGGTTATCAACAAGCTGTTGCATAAGTCGTTTTCTGTGGCTAAGCGGGTGCGTACTGAGACCCAGATTGGAGCCAGTGCGGTTTCAATTTCTTACGCCGCTGTGGAGCTGGGCCGTAAGATTTTCGGAGACCTGCGGGGCAAGCGGGTCATGCTGGTGGGGGCAGGTGAGATGGCGGAACTGGCGGCAGAGCACCTGGTGGGACAGGGTGCTGCGGACATGATCGTTGCCAACCGCACCCTGGAACGAGCCATGAAGCTGGCTGACCGCTTTAATGGCAGAGCCGTGGGGCTGGATGAGCTGGTGGAGCAGTTGGTCAACGTGGATATTATCATCAGTTCCACCGGAGCCAGTGATCTCATTCTGTTCAAAAAAGAGGTCAGCGGAGCGATGCGTAAACGGCGGGGTCAGCCCCTCTTCTTTATCGACATTGCCGTACCCCGGGATCTGGATCCAGAGATCAATAAGCTGGACAATGTCTTTCTCTACGATATTGATGATCTCAATAATGTAGTGGAGATGAACCGCGAACAGCGGGACAAGGAGGCGGTCAAGGCCCGGCGGATCGTGGAAGAGGAGAGCCTCAAGTTTAACCGCTGGATTGATTCACAGGAACTGACCCCCACCATCAAGGAGCTGCGCCAGACTGTTGATGCCATCTGCCGGACCGAGCTGGCCCGAACCCTGCCCCGCTTAAACGGGATCAGTAAAAAAGAACAAAAATCCATTGAACGGATGGCATCTGCCATTGCAGGTAAGATCCTTCATAATCCCATGCAGTATCTCAAGACCGACCACCCCTGCGTGGATCAGGGAGAGCGCATCGCCCAGGTACGTTCGCTTTTTAAGCTGCATGAGGAGAACTGCACCTTGAGTCAAAAAAGCCAGACTCGTGATGATGAATGATGAATGATGAAGAGCGTCGGGAAATACTGGAAGAAGAGGGGTATATTCTCCGGGATTCCGGCGAGATTCCTGAAATAGCCTACCATTCTACCCTCTATTACCTCTCTCGTGATCCGGACGGACCAAGGCTGCTCCTCACGGAGAAGGAACTGGAACCACTCCAGGAGGCAGCCCTGTACCGGTACCGGGAAATTGTCCTGCGGGATATTACCCATGAGAATCGGGATGTTGCAATCTTTCGCGGGCTGCGCCGGACAATCTATAACTGGCAGCGGATGGAGGACTTTTGTAAACGTATTAACGGTGATTGCGGTGATTTTCAAGCTGTGGTTGTCCGGACCCTGCTTGATTTCCTGGAGCGGGAACTGAGGGATGTCATCAGCGGCAGCCGCAAGAGCAGTGTGAACTGCACGGCTGAACAACTGCTGGAGTTTGCCTCTCTGCTGGAGGTCTCAGTAGAAGCGTTACCTGCTGGCTGGGAGCAGCTGTGTAAGCAAGCTATGCATGGAAAGGAGTGAATAAAAAAGCCCTGTTCAGTGCGCTTATGAACAATGAACACACAATGAACAGGGCTGACAAAGCAAGAAAACTATTTTTTCTTCTTTTTACCCTTTTTCTTCTTGTCTTTTTTCTTTACATTTTTTTTCTTACATGCCTTTTTTTTGCACGCTTTTGCTTTTTTCTTGGCATCTTTCTTTTTGTTCTTTTTCTTAGCCATGATGTCTCCTTGTTGAGTGAAAATGGGCTGGTAAATGAACGGTTGTTTAAAACTGGTTCTTATTCTATCCTTAGATTTATCTATGTCAAGAAGAATATTTTTTCTTTACCTACTTTGTGGTCTGCTGGTCTTTACCTATGTCCATCTCTTTTCTGTCTGGGCCTGGCTCAACGAGAGGATTACTGGCTGGGTAATGGATCT
>DAOVTM010000099.1 GCA_030633145.1 Desulfobulbaceae bacterium | reverse complement strand
TGCTCTCGGTCGGCCTGTTGTTTACGCAGAGAGTGATATTAATGCAGAACGATATTACGGTCTCCTCTCCTATCGCTTTACAGACTGGTTTACCGCTGGCATCATATATTACGCCGATTATGCCGTTACCGGAGATCTCAGGGTTAAAAAACGAGTTGAGTGCGGATTGCCGGATTACAGTGCCTGGTCAAGGGATCTGGGCGTTACCGGCCGCTTTGATATCACAGACTACTGGCTGCTCAAGCTGGAATACCATTATGTTGATGGGGTTTCCCTGCTCATGCCCATAGACAACCCGGACGGTTTTGCCAAGAGCTGGGATTATTTCGCTGTCAAAACCACGTTCAGCTTCTAAGGAGGAACACTATGGACTGTTTAAAGAAATTCATTCGTATCCTGTTATATATGCTCCCAATCTTTCTGCTTTGTACTGCCTGGAGTCCTGTTTCGGCAGCAGATAATTTTCTTATCATCGCTCATCCGGAGATTCCGGTGGACAGTCTCAGCCAAAAAATGGTTGCTGATATCTATCAGGGATATAAGGGCAAATGGGCAGATGGACAGACTATTAAAGTCGTGATGCTGAAACAGGGAGCCACCCATGAAGCCTTTAGCCGGTCCGTGGTTCATCTCAGCCCGGCAAAGCTGAAGAGGCTTTGGAAAAAGGTTATTTTTTCCGGTTCCGGCATCGCTCCAAAGATACTCCGCTCAGAAGAGAAATGTGTCAATTATATTGCCGCCACCAGAGGGGCAATCGGCTATATTAATCCCGCCACCAGCTTTGCCGGGGTGAAGGTGATTGATATTCAACGTATGGATTAATTAACAGGAGAAGGTATGCGGCGAAATTATACTATCAGCGGTTTTTTCATCACTCTGTTCTGTCTGCTGTCTGCAACCCTCTGTCACAGCAGCACCTGGAAGGTTCTTGTTGTGCACAGCTACGGTCCACAGTATCCCATGACTGTGCAGACCAGCAAGGGTATTGAGGCTGTTCTGGGAAGCAATGCTGAGATTAAGCATCTGTATCTCAACTACAAGACAAACCCGGCAGGGGGAAAACAGAAGGCTGAAGAGGCGTATGGGGTTTACACAGCATTTCAGCCGGACGGGATCATCGCTACAGAAGAACCTGCTCAGTCCCTGTTTGTGGCTCCCTTTCTCCGGGACAAGGTAAAGACTCCTGTCATGTTTTGCGGGGTCAATACCATGCCAGCGAAATTCGGTTATCCCGCCTCCAATGTCTCCGGGATTTGGGAACAGGCCCATCTTGTCGAGTCCATATCCTTTGCCCGGGAACTTGTCCCCTCGATTGCAAAGATCGGCTCCATAATGAAGGAGAATGATAAGGCCAGGATGCTGGTAGAGATGATCAGGAAGAAGAGCGGCAGCAGCTCTGTGAAAATCGATACCTTTGAACTGGTTAATACCGAACAGGAACTGCGCACCGCAGCCAAAGCACTGCGCGGACAGGTTGATGCGCTCTATGTGATGTCGCTGGTCGGGATCACGGATGCGCAAGGCGCATTGCTGCCCTTTCCCAGGCTGATATCCATAGTCAATGAAGAATTTGCCGGCCCTACCTTTTCTTCAAGAATATTTCCAATCAAATTGGGCGCATTATGCGGTGTGGTTGTGTCTGTCAGAGAGCAGGGAGCCATGGCAGCCAAAATGCTGATGCAGGCGATGAAGGGGACTCCTGTCCGGGATATTGCGATTGTCAAAAAGACAAATGGCAAGAAAATAATTAATATTACCACGCTAAAAGCCTTGAAGATCAAGCCGTCTCCAGACACGCTGCGATCTGCCCAGCTTGTGCGGGGCAGATAGAAAAATATGCAGTATAAAAACTCCATAACCTTTAAGCTGATTTTGATTAACCTGATACTGTATCTGGCAGCAGGGGTAATCATCGCATCCATAGTTTATTCATATCAACAGCTCAATCAGGCTGTGGAAGATGAGCTTGAGAAACAGTCCGGGGCAATAGCGATAAATAATCGCGTGAGCAGCCAACTGGCCACGATTCTTTCACAGTCAGGGTATTTACGGAGTGCCTTTTATCGGAATGACAGGATGCTGATAGATAAAGGGGAGGAAATCCTCAGCCAGATACAGACATTGCAGGAGAACGTGGCTGATGAACGCCTCCTGCAGTTGCTGCAGGAGTATAATAAGGCATTTGCAGATATTCTGCACCAATGCGGGCAGGTCAACGAGATTAACCGGACGCTTATCGCTTTGAACTCGGAGTATGCTCAGACCATTATCAGTCTGGACGAAGAGATAGCGGCCTGGATGATTGACATGATGGTTGCCGATGAAGATGTGACATCGCTACAGCAGTTAACGGTCATAACCCCGCAGCTAGACAGATCGTTTCTTCTCATCAAGCTCGAACTGTTGCAGAATGGGCTGGAGCATTTCAGCAAAAACAGTGGTGCTGCCCAGCACGATCATGTCTTCCTCAACCGCTTAAATGAGTTGTCCATACGTTTGCAATCCTTGTCATCGCCCATTGAGGCCATAGACGGTTCCTATAAGGCATTACTGCATACTGTTCAGCAGTTTCACGATACTGTTACAACACTCCCGCCAGCGGTTTCGACTTTCCTGGAGCAACAGACACTGCTTGAAGAACGGGAACTTGGGCTGTTTCACCAATTGGAACAAGTCGATGCGCGTATGACTGAGGTGATGACGCAAACATCCTCTAGTATGATGACAAGAATCAAAAGAGGAGGAGTTGTTATTGCGGGTACAGCATTGTTGATTCTCCTCAGTGTCAGTCTGCTGGTTTTCCTCTTTGGACGGCAGATCACCGGTTCCTTAAAGGTATTGCTCGGCCATTTTAAGGGAATAGCCGAGGGCAACGGCGATTTAACCATCAGGCTGGATGTCGGCAAAGATGAGACAGGGGCTCTTGCCCATCAGGTTAACCGCTTTGTCAGCAGTCTTAGCGGTATTATCCGGGAAATCAGTGACAATGCAGATGCTGTCAGAACCTTTTCCTCTGAACTTGCCCAGGTGTCCGGCCAGATGTCAATAGAGGTTGCAACGGTTTCGGAAAAATCAAAGCAGACAGCAGCAGCAGCAGAAGATATGCGGAGCAAGATCCAGATTATGGCTGAAGGTGCAGGCGAGATTAACACCAGTGTAACAGGGATTTCATCGGTAACGGAACAGATGTCACAGAATA
This sequence comes from Desulfobulbaceae bacterium, assembly GCA_030633145.1. Taxonomy (GTDB): domain Bacteria; phylum Desulfobacterota; class Desulfobulbia; order Desulfobulbales; family Desulfobulbaceae; genus DAOVTM01. The sequence continues at coordinate 7,304 of DAOVTM010000099.1, read as the reverse complement.
TGAATACTGTGGCATCCTCCATTGAAGAGATGGCCGCCACTGTGGGCACAATCTCTGATAATGTCCGGATAAACACAGAAATGACCTCTGATGCCACCAGTCTTACGGAACGTGGTTCCAAGGCCGTGAGCGAACTGAATCAAACCGTGGATGCAATCGGTACTGTTATCACTGTTATTGCCAATATTGCCTCACAGACGAATCTGCTCGCCCTGAACGCCAATATTGAAGCGGCTTCTGCCGGGAGTGCCGGCAGAGGGTTTGCCGTGGTTGCCAGCGAGATCAAAGAACTTGCGGTGCGCAGCTCCAAGGCTGCGACAGAGGTGTCAAAACAGATACAGGATGTGCAGGAACGAACGACCAGGGTTGACGCATTATTCAGCAGCCTGCGCCAGGGGATTTCCTCGGTGAATGAAAGAACCATGGAAATAAACAACGGAATTGAGCAGCAGAATATGGCTGGCAATGAAATATCGGCAAATGTGCAGCAGGCAAACGATGGTATCGGCCACATATCCTCTTCTATCAGTGAAATAGCCGCCCGGGTTAATAGTATGAGCAGTGATGCCAGTGAGGCGGCCAGAGCCGTGGATGAGGCTGTTGACAGTATTTCTGTCGTCCATCAGACCTCTGAAAAATCCAGGGGCAAGGCCGATCATCTCAATATTTCCGCTGAAAAGCTGGCTCAGGTCGCTTCTCAATTGCGGGAAGTGGTGAATCGTTTTACAATAGAATAACGAGGTCTCTTTCATATACCACGGTTGGAGTATGCGCATCAGGAAGAAAACTATCCTCTTCTTAATGTGGGCTATGAAGGGTGCCGGTACATATAAATTAGCATATAAATTCAGCTCTTAATCATCGTTTCAGCTACTCAGTACACAATACCGAATGGGTGAAACTATGATCAGGACTTAAATTCAGAACAGTGGAAAAGGAAAATAAATGACAAGAATACTCACAGTTGACGATTCTCCAAGTGTACGAATGATGGTGGAATTTACCCTTAAATCCCAGGGGATAGAGGCAATCGGCGCAGGCAACGGCCTGGAAGCTCTGGAGCGGTTGGAAGAGGAAAAATTCGATGCCATCATTCTTGATATCAATATGCCTGAAATGAATGGGTTGGAGTTCCTGGAAAAGATTCAGGAGTTTCCTGAATATTCCTCTATCCCAATCATTATGCTGACCACGGAAGGACAGGAGGCTGATAAGAACAAGAGCCTCTCCCTTGGCGCATCGGCCTATATTGTGAAACCCTTTCAACCCACAGGACTGTTGAACAAGATCAATGAAGTTCTTGGATAGTGGTGAATCTTTAAGCTACTGTGTTCACGCTCAATTCATGGATATATAAAAATGTCAGATAAGAATAAAGCAGATACCCGGACAGGGCATACACTTGACGATGAGGTCATGGACAAAATGCGGGGTGACTTCCAGCAGGAAGCACTTGAACATCTTGATCAACTCAACCTGCTCCTGATTCAATTTGAAGCAGAGCCGGGTGATGCCCAGCTGATGAACCAGATTTTCAGGAGTACCCATACGATAAAGGGTTCCACCGGCTTTGCCGGACTCTCTGAAATAAGTTCCGTAAGCCGCAAACTGGAAGAGTTTATCGGTGCTGTTCGCGGGAACGGACTCCCGGCATCCCAGGCAGTTATTGATAAGCTGTTTGAAGGGATCGACATCCTCACGGATCTCTTCGATGCCCAGAAAAACGACAGTGATCATGACATTCCGATTTCCCAGTTTACCACTGGTCTGAAACAGTTGCTGCAGTCCATGCAGGGGACACCACAAGAAGATACGGAAGAGAAGCCGCAAGACGTTGCAGAGACCAAACTCACGCTGTCCCAGGTCACGCCGGTGGCAACGCGTACCATGTATGCGGAAGCCCTTGATCAGCTCTCGGCCCTTAAACATCTGGTCTATTCCTGTGCCACCCTGACAGATGACGAGGCATTTGCCGTCCTCCTCTCCAGGCAGCTGTACCACCGGATGGCATCAGTCAATAACTCCTTCTGGCTGATTCAACCTGGCAGACAGAGGAAAGCGGTGGAGATTGCCCGTAATGGTAAGCAGATTCCAGTTCAGGAGCGACGGATACTTGAGATCGAATCCTCAGAACTCCTCAAGCGTGTTGTCCACGACATGTTGACTATATGGCCAAACAGCGACCCTGATCTCAATGCAATATTCCCTGATTACAAAAAACCAATTCTCTTTCCCCTCAAGGAAGACGAGGAGGCCTACGGATTTCTTGCCCTGGATTCAGCTGAATCCAGTGATGTGGATATCTTCCAGTTTATCAGTCATTTTTCTACCCTGATGCTCAGGAACTCCAGGCTCCTTCGCCAGGTTACGGCGCAGAAAAAAGAACTTGATACCATTATGCAAATATTGCTCAAGCAGAACAGCAACCTGTCACAGCTCTATCATACCGAGTTACAGCTCATGGATGCCACCAGCCCCGAAGAGTTCAGTGACCTGCTGGCAAAACATCTGGTTTCAGACTTCCCGATACGCTCGGCTGCTGTTTTTATACAGGATCAGAAACAGGAGCAACTGCATTGCAGAGGGGCAAAGGGACTGCCGCCCATTGATGATATGGATTTCCGGCTCCAGGTTGACACCCCCCTGCATCGTGCCTTGGAAACAGGACGAATTATAAACAGCAATGATTATGAAAAAGATTTTGAACTTGGTGGTCAGGTGCTGTGGGACTGGATAGTCGTCTGCCTCAAAGGTCGCGATCAAACCCTGGGTTTACTTGTTGTTGAACTTGATGATAAGGAGATTACCGATGCCATTTCCATTCTCAGTAATTACAGCGGCATCCTCCTGGAAAACCTTCAACTGCACGCCTCCTCAGGTTCGTAAAGAGGTTAATGTATGGATAATATCTTAATCGTTGATGATGATGAACAGTTGCAATTCATCATCAAAGACTATTTGAAAAAACAATTTGGCAATAAGTTTCAGTTGTTTTTTGCCAATGACGGCCTGGAGGCAATTAAGGCCTTGCAGGCCAGGAAGTTTCAGCTGGTGGTGACTGACATCAAGATGCCCAGGGTCAATGGCCTGGTACTGCTGTCCTATATTCACACCAACTTTGCTGGTACCGCCTGTATTATCATGACCGGATACGGCTCATCCCTGCTCAGGAAACAGATCGTTGCCGGCCAGGGACAGTACCTTGAAAAACCATTTCGAATGCCGGTACTTGCCTCCATGATCCTCAGGGCCTTTCGGGTGCAGGGGCTATCCGGTGGGATGCTGCGCGGGGTATCGCTGAGCAGCTTTCTCCTGCTCATAGAGATGGAATATTTATCCTGCGCAGCCATAATACATTCCAGAGACGGCCATAAAGGCAAGATCTATTTTGTCAACGGGGTTCTCCATAATGCCATTTATAATAATAAGCTGCGGGGTGAAGAGGCTGTCATCCACCTGTTGCGGATGGAAGACATCCAAATCAAGTTCAAAAATGCGCCCAATGTACAAAAAATTAAACGAAAGATTTATACAGATATTCCAGCCCTGATTCAAAAAGCACTCCCTACATAGACAGATGAAATAACATCAAGAATAAGCGCAGGAGAAGTTGGTATGCAAACAGTACTCATAGTTGATGATAGTCAGATGCTGCTCAACTATCTTGAAGAATCCTTTCAGGAAGGCGAGGGTAAATTTACCCCTATTTTTGCCGAAAATGGCCAGGTAGCCATAGATATACTGACAGAGAAGAGTGTTTCCCTGCTGGTGACTGATCTCCAGATGCCGGAGGTTGACGGCCTTACCCTGCTGGCCTACAGTCATAGACACCATCCGACCCTTCCGGTCATAGTCATGTCAGCGCACGGCACCCCGGAACTGGTCGAAAAACTCCAGCAGCAGATTATAAAATTTATCAGCAAGCCTTTTTCTGCAGAACAGCTTTACGATGCCATTGAATCGGCATTACACAAAGAAAAGGTCGATGGTACCATCACAGGTATATCCATAACCAGTTTCCTCCAGCTTATTAATATGGAGCAAAAGACCTGTCTCTGCTCCATTGAATCCACTGATGGCGATAAGGGATTCTTTTATTTTCAGGGCGGGGAACTGTATCATGCAATTTTCGGCAACTTGAAAGGCGAACAAGCCGCGGTTGCCATGCTCCAGCTCGACGATATCACCATCTCTTTTCGTGATCCGCCAAACCGCAAGATCCACCGGGCTATTAAAAAAGGATTGATGAATGTGCTCATGACAGGTATGCGGGCAAAGGATGAAACCAACTCATGACCACGCAAAAAGACCAACTGGATGAACAGCTCATGCAGGATCCAGAGCTGACCGCCGCCTTCATTTCCGAGGCAAGGGAGCACCTGGATGCTGTGGGAGATGATTTTCTCCTCTTGGAACAGCAGCTGGAGAACCCGGACAAGGAACTGATAAACAAGATATTCAGGGCTATTCATTCGGTCAAGGGAGCGGCCGGTTTTCTTGGCTTCAGCAAGGTCTCGGAGCTGGCTCATACCATGGAAACGCTTCTGACCAAGATACGATCCGATCAACTTATCCCCATTCCAGCCCATATTGATGCCCTGCTGGCAGGAGTGGATCAGTTGACGGTTATGCTCAGGGATGTGGATCTCTGCCGGAAAGCCGATATCAGCACCAATCTGGCACAGATCAACCAACTGCTGGACGTGAAAACGGCAATAGAGGAGATACCGCCTCAGGAGATACCGTCTCAGAAGAAGAAAAAACAGCCAAAACAAGCAGTTCCTGACCGCATCGCCCTGGACATGGGCAATACCATTCGTCTGCACGTTGACATCCTTGACAAACTGATGCTCCAGGCCGGTGAATTGGTTCTAATCCGCAACCAGCAGATGCTCGGTGGTGTTGAGAGTGAGGGCGGAACCCGCTCCCTGACCCACCGGTTGGACGTGGCAGTCAATGAATTACAGCAGACCGTTATCCAGGCCAGGATGCAGCCCATTGATAAGGTTGTGGGTAAATTTCCCAGGGTGGTTCGTGACCTGAGCAGACAGCTTGGAAAAAATATCAGGATCAGTATCAGCGGAGGGCAGACAGAACTGGATCGAACCATTTTGGAGATCATTGCCGATCCCCTGACCCATATCATCCGCAACTGCTGTGACCACGGTATTGAATCTCCAGAAGAGCGGAAACAGGCAGGTAAGCCCGTCACTGGTCAAATCAGTATTGCGACCAGACATGAGGCAGGTTTGATTGTCATGGAGATCAGTGATGATGGCCGGGGCATTGATCTGGATATAGTGCGTCGCAAGGCCCTTGAAAAGAAGCTGAAAACCAGAGAAGAACTCAAGCAGATGAGCGATAAGGCCACCCTTCTGCTTATCTTCCAGCCTGGATTCAGTACCATCGAAGAAGCCGGAGACCTGTCCGGTCGTGGCGTGGGCATGGATGTGGTTAAAACCGGAATCGAACAGCTTGGCGGCTCTTTAGACCTGGACAGCGAGAAGGGCAAGGGCTTGAAAATACTTCTCCGCCTCCCCCTGACCCTGGCCATTATCCCCTGTCTGATTGTGACAACGGGTGAGGAACTGTTTGCCATACCCCAGGCCAATCTGCAGGAATTATTCTGTATCTATGATCAGGACGTGCGGGACAGGATTGAGCGGGCCGATGACCAGGAGGTATTCCGTCTCCGTAACCAGTTGCTTCCCCTGGTACGACTTTCCGAGGTATTGCTTCAACCGGAGCGGTTTAAACGCAAAGACAGGGCCAGGATTGCGGAACAGTACCGACAGGAACAGGATAAACTCTATTTCAGTGAAAGAGTAAAGGAGGACAGTGATCATAAGCAATCTTTGAACTGCGTAGTGCTTAAAACCGGTACCAGTCATTACGGTCTGGTGGTGGACGAGATCAGGGGAACCGAGGAAATTGTCGTCAAGCCGCTCCATCGCAGTTTGCAGTCGCTGGGAATTTACTCAGGTGTGACCATCATGGGCAACGGTCGCTCGGCCATGATTCTGGATGGTGAAGGCACTGCACGACACGCCGGAGTGAATGCGGATGTCTCCCAGCACTCGGACATGGAAACTGTGATTGATGAGGGATTTGGCAACGTACTCCTCTTCCAGTCCGGCGGCCAGGAACAGTTGGCGGTTCCTCTGCCCCGTTTACAGCGTATCGAAAACATCAAGATGGAGGATATTGAATTCATTGGAGAGCGTGAATTCATCACAGTCCAGGGAATCTCCACACGGGTTTTCCGCCTTGAAGAGGTTCTTGATGTCTCTCCACTCATTGAAGGCGAGGAGATGTTTCTCCTTATAGTTCGCAACTCAGCCCATCCCGCAGGTTTATTCTGTTCCTCCCTGGTAGATATTGCCGAAATCAGTACGGAACTTGATCAGGATAGCCTGCCCATGAACGGTCTGCTCGGCACCTGCGTTCTCGACAAGGTCATGAGCCTGGTGCTGGATATACCCGCCCTGCTCAGGCTCTTTGAACCGGAATGGTTTGCAGGTAAGCGGAGCGAAGCGCAGACTCCGGGTAAGCGAAAACTCCAGGGGGCAGAGGAGAAATGAAAGAAAAAACAACAACCACAAATCGACAATTCTGCACCTTTCGCATCGACGACCGTCTCTATGGCATTGATATACTCGATGTCAAGGAAATCAAGACCATACCGGACACGGTACCGGTGCATCATTCCCCTTCCAAGATACTGGGAATCGTCAATCTTCGCGGTCGTATTTACCTGCTGCTCAATCTCTGCCTTATGCTTGGTCGGGAGAGAAAGGCACCCGGCAGTGAGGAGGAGCGAATCGTAGTCCTGAAATCCTCTGTGGGTGAACATTTCGCAGTTCTGGTCGATACGATTGAAGACGTGGTCAGCGTGGGTGAAGAATCAATTGAATGCTGCAATACCGGGGAGGCAGACGCAACCAGCCGGGGAGCATCCATTCACACCTCTCTCTGTGACGAGGTCTGCACCTTGGAGACTGAACTCCTGGTACTGATCAAGGCGGACAGACTGCTGCCCATGGTTGACCGCACTCGCTTTGGAACCTAGGAAATTTACTATAATTAAATTTACTATAACTTAATATGGTACAACGCAAGCCTGTAACCCTCCTTATTGTCGATGATTCCAGAATCTTTCGTCATGCCCTGGAGGCATTACTTGAACCTGAAGAAGATGTGGAAGTCATCGGTTCGGTCTGGAATGGCTTAAAAGCATTGGAATTTATCGAAAAAACCCGTCCTGATCTGGTTATTCTTGATTATCAGATGCCTGAGCTGGACGG
>DAOVTM010000150.1 GCA_030633145.1 Desulfobulbaceae bacterium | reverse complement strand
TTTTACGCTTACGGCCAGGTTTACTCTTCTGGCTACCCTTATTTTTCACCCTTACTTTAACGCCTTTTTTCAGAACCTTACGCGGCCTTCCCCTTTTTCCTGTTTTTAAAAGTTCATGACATATCTCAAATAGTATATTACAGTAACGCCTTTCACCGTCAGTTAAGAGCGTAAGATCATCTGTCTTTTTAATAACTTTAAGCAATATGCGTATTGCATTCTTGAACAGCCTTTCATCCTTTTTTCCACATTCAAGTGTCCAAATAAAACGTGATGCTCGATCCATTAACACTATCGTCCACCCTTCAGACTCGCTTGGTGGTGTATTTTTACCAATTTTTGTATATGTTTCATCGCCCTCAATGATTAACCGAACAAACTGATGGCATAATGAATACAGCATCAAGGTTTGATGTAAAGATGAAAATCGTTCTTGCCAGCGGTAAATACTGTTTTTTCCAACAAAAAATATTCTCGTTACCGCATTAATACCATTGCCTTCAGACAACAATGCTGTCAGTATCATAATGATTCGGAAAACTGGAGTTCTCAAGCCTGCCAGTACTGTATTTGTTGTTTCCGAAAAACATTTTCCACAATCATCACATTTATATAGTTGACGTTCTTCTCCTCCACGAATAACATATTTTTTTATGTTTTTAACACGAAGCATCTTACAACTTGGACAATAGTTATCAATCTTCACGATGAGCACCTTTTTCTCATGAAGACTATCAACTTTTTGTCAAAAAGTCCACTGAAATATCAAGAAGATAGAGGGATAACCATACGGAACCAGTGCCGAGAACCGGCAGCAACCACAAAATAATCAGCAGCCTTTTCCTGAAAATACTTCAAACTGTTGAGGGCATTATTTGAAAGCTGAATTTCATCGAAAATAATCAGATTGCGTTCAGGAAGAATGGTTTCCTTGCTGTGCAGGGAAAGGTTTGAAATTACGGTTTCCGGGCTCAGGCTCTGGCTAAACAGACTGTCCAGACGGGCATCTTCTTCAAAGTTAAAATAGAGAACCTTGTCAAACTCTTTCTCCCCGAATTTTTGCAGGATATATGTTTTACCTGTTTGCCTTGCTCCACGCAGAATAAGAGGTTTTCTGCGAGCAGATTTTTTCCAGGAAAGAAGTTGTGGGTAGATATCGCGTTTCATGAGTCAACTATATCTTGTATTTTGGCGGTATTCAACTTTTATCGTTCGTAAAACGTGAAGTTCGGACAATTAACAGAACCAAAAATGAGAAACTCATTACATAAAAAGTGGCCAGATTTATTAAAAGGAAAGGGGAAACCGGCATGGAGGAAATTTCTTCATGAAAGACTATAGTCTGGATTCAAGCATTTAACTATTGTTTCATGAATTTGTTTTACCAGTTTTCTGTCAACATCTCCTGATTTTTCCACAAAACGTTCATTGGCAAAATTCTTGATCTGAAAACAGTCAATAGCAGATACTTTAGACAAGCCATTTTCGCTGGAATTTATAATCTGAATCATCCATGGGTAGTGTGCATAATTTGTTTTCCAGTCTGTTACAGGGACAATGGTCTTTAGCGGAAGCCTTCCTATCTTATTATGACTTACCACAACAGCAGGCCGTATCTTGCTCATCTCGCTACCAACTTTTGGAAAAAACTTAACAAGCCAGACTTCTCCTTGTTTAATATTCATGAATGTCCCCGCTGTCGCCGCTTAACTCTCTGGACAACGCAATATACTCCTTATCCTCCAGAGCTATTGAGACCCCTTGTTGCCATTTTTCAGCCTCTTTTTTGTTGAGGTAGTTTACAATAGCTTCATTGTACATAGAGGATAGCGAAACTTGCAGCTCATTTTTAAGAGCCATTACCTTCGTTTTGATATCTGCAGGCATATTAAATGTAACTTTTTCCATTGAAGAACCGTGCTTGGTTACCATGTCTTCCTCCTTATGTTTTTACCGTACTATAGTATGGCTTTTTAGAGTTGTCAATAACCGGTTTTTTATAGATTGCGGCAACATGTCCATAATAATTGTGGTTCGTCAGGCTTGACAAATTTGCTTTTTGTTTCCGCTATGATAATTTATCAGACTGCCCCACTTCACATATCGGCTAAAGTTGGTAGCCAAAATATGAGAGCAGAGAAAATCCTGAAAACACTTATTGACCATAAGTACGAGTACATAATTAATCTAACAAAATATTGGCATCCATCATTTGCCACTTGACCTTTTTTGATCAAAATTCAAGAATCGTTGGTGCGCACAGCGCACCCTACATTCCAGGTTTTTGTGATTATATAATAAGCGGCTACTGAGCCTGAATCGCTGTGATAGCCACAGTATTAACAATATCCGCGACCAGGCAGCCCCTGGACAGATCATTGACCGGTTTATTCAATCCCTGCAGCACCGGGCCGATTGCCACTGCCCCGGATGCCCGCTGTACGGCCTTATAGGTGTTGTTGCCGGTGTTCAGATCAGGGAAGATGAATACCGTGGCTCTGCCCGCAACCTCACTGTCCGGCATCTTCTTGCTGGCTACAGTGGCATCAATGGCCGCATCATACTGGATCGGGCCGTCGATCAGCAGATCAGGCCGCCGTTTTTGGGCAATCTGCACGGCCTGCCGCACCTGTTCCACATCCTGGCCGGTCCCGGAGGCACCACTGGAGTAGGAAAGCATGGCTACGATGGGTTCAATGTCGAACATCTGTGCCGTCTTTGCCGAACTGATGGCAATCTCAGCCAGCTGTTCCGGGTTTGGATTGGGGTTTACTGCGCAGTCACCATAGACCAGCACCCGAGTATCAAAACACATCAGAAAGACAGAGGAGACCACCACAACATCCGGAGGAGTGCGGATAAACTGGAATGCCGGGCGGATGGTATTGGCCGTGGTATGAGCCGCACCTGAGACCATACCGTCAGCAAGATCCTTATGCACCATCATGGTACCGAAATAGCTGTAATCCATCATCGCATCCAGGGCAGTATCCATGGTTACCCCTTTCTCTTTACGCAGCTCGTAAAAGGTCTCGGCAAATTCCCCGGTCAGACGGGAAGTCTGAGGATCTATGAAATTTATCCCTTTCAGGGCAAGTCCAAGGGTTGCGGCTCTGGAACGTATTTTCTTTTCATGGCCCAGGATGGTGAGATCAACCGCATCGCGCAAACAGAGCAGTTCAGCGGCCTGGAGGATGCGGTCATCATCACCTTCGGGCAGGACAATATGCTTGCGTTGCTTCCTGGCTCGCTCGAACAGGGAGTATTCAAACATCAGGGGGGACATGATGGTGCGAGGGGTCAACCTGAATTTTTCCTTTAGCCTGCCCATGTCAATATAATGTTCAAACATGCCCAATGCCCTGGCAATCTTGCGCTCATCCTCTGGCTGCAACCTCCCCCTGACAGATGCGGCATGCATGGCTGTGCGATAGGTGTCGGCAGTTACCCGGTAAATGGGAATGGAATGTTCATCCAGTCCCGCAAGCACCCTGCTAATGGAGGGATCCGGGGTGATGTCTCCGCTGAGGACTATACCCACCGGTGAGGGATAATTCTTAGAGGCAACGGCGGCCAGGGTGGTAAAGATTATATCTGGGCGATCACCGGGGGTGATGATCAGGTCATCCTTTACAAGATGGTCGAGAAAATTCGCAGGACCCATAGCTGCCACCTTAAAATCAGCCACAGTTCGCAGCAGATTATCTTTTGGTCCGCTGAACCATTCTGCCTGCAATGCTTCAACTATCTCTCCCAGTGTGGCATTGCTGATGCTTGCAACTTCGGGGAGCAGGTCGATAACCACTTCATTGCTACAGGCCTTTTGTAACTCTTCCTCTGCCTGATCAAGAATATTCGGGTCAACACGATTGACAATAACCGCATGCAGCTCCATCTGTAGCTGACGAAAGCTCTTATCCGCCACCTTGATATTTTCCAGTAACTCAGGGATTGATGTCCTGTATCCTGATGCGACATAGAGGGGGTGGCAGCCAAGCTCCCGAGCTATGCGTAAGGAGATAGCGTAGTCAAAAGCCTCGGAAAGATGGGTGATGTCCGGCCCTTCACAGAGGAGGAAATCACATTTTGCCTCTGCTGCTTTAAAACGGGCAACAATCTCACTGAGAAGTTGTTTTTCCTGCCCGGCGGCAATCCAGGTTTTTGCCTGTTCATGGCTGACACCAACCATTTCTTCTGGAGTCATACAGAGATTGAACCGGCTGCTCAGTAAGCGAATATGGTTGTCTTTTTCCGTTGATTCAGGAACAATGACCCGAAATAATCCCAACCGGTCAACCCGGCGGGAGAGTATTTCCATGATCCCCAGGGTAACCAGCAGCTTGCCGCTGTTGGGTTCAAGACTGGCAATATAAAGGCTTTGAGTCATAATAAATTTCCCTGTTCAGTAGGTATAAATCAGTTTTATCTGATTTTTTATGAAAGATCTGATCCTTTTTATAAAAGCGAAAGCGATATATGCACCAACCCATCGACCATGGATTTTTTCATGGGCAGGCCTCTGTTGGCAAAGACAGCGATCATAGAGCTGTTTTGCGGCAGGATCTCCGCTTCAAATGTTGCGACTCCATGTTTGATTGCCATTGCCTGTAACTGTTCAAACAGGCGACCGGCAATCCCCTTGCCCTGAAAATCCTCTTCCACGACAAAGGCAACCTCAGCCCTAAGCGGTTGTTCCGCAGGAGCAGTCATCAGGTAATAGCGTCCGCATCCGATAATGATTGTTTTGTTCTTCACAACGGTGGTGACGATCAGGCCAACTTCTTTTTCAAAATTAATCTCGGTAAATGTCTTGAGTTCATTGTCCGTGAGATGCTCCTTGAACCCTAAAAATCGGGTGTAACGTGATTCTTTTTCCAGCTCATAAAATGCCTCAAGCAGCATTGCCTTGTCATCCGGGCGGATGGCCCGGATAGTTATATCCCTGCCGTCCTTTAAGGTGGTTGTTTTGTTGAATGTGCTGAAGTCCATGATTATAAACCCATCTGCTCCATTAATTTACTGATCCTGTTCAAGGAGTTTTGCCCCGTCAATACCGGGCTGCTGACGGGTTGACTGCATGACCTTCAGGTTGCCCAGTGAGGGAGCAAAGCCAAGCCCGGGAAGACGCTGTTGTATGAGATCGACCAGATACCCGTTATGGCCGATAACACCTCCTCCCAGTACCAGTATCTCCGGGTTGACCAGGGTTACCAGGGTTGCGGCGGCAAAGGCAAGAGCCTCTTCAAACTGCTCTTTGATCTCCCTGCCCGCCTTGCTTTGCTCAAGTAAAGGAAAAGAGAGCTCACCCTCTATCCGGTGATGCTGCATCCATCTTTCAAGCGCAGAACCTGACGCATACAGCTCAAGACAGTTGTTTTTTCCACAGCCGCAGGGAAAAGGAGCTGGTTTATAGGGGATATGACCAAGCTCAAAGGCCTGGTTTTCCGCTCCCCTGAACAGCTCGCCCTTCTCAATAACCGCACTGCCTGTACCGGTACCGATGTAGAGGGCGGCCAAGTTCAGGCTGTTGAAAAAGGCCGCTTCAGCCCTGACCGCACAGTTGAGGTCATTATCGATTTCAAGACGGAGTTTATAACGGGATTCAAAATACTCTTTGATATTTTTTGTGGTAACCGTAATGTTCGGAGCCGATAAAATTACCCCCTTATTGACCTGACCGGCATAAGAAATACCGATAAAGCCGACCTCCGGGTGCATCTTGAGGAGTGATTCAATATACACAATAAGATCTGTGGTGCGGGAACTTTGCTCATCTTCCCTGATAGTGACTCCGTCATGCAGTTCACTGCGCAGCTTGGTGCCGCCGATGTCTATAAAGAGTTTTTTCATGGTTTTTTTGTTGCCGGGGATGCTGCCGGTTGTATCCTGCCATAGAGCCGGGTCATTGCCAGCAGGTCATTTGCATGCCCATCATGCAGATCCCTTGCCTGGAAACGCCATTGCCAGTTACCAGCCGGCTCTCCCGGGGTGTTCATCCGTGCCTCATTGCCCAGTCCCAGCAGATCCTGGAGGGGAAAGATTGCCAGCATAGCCACTGAAGAGAGAGCGGTTCGTATCATATCCCTGTGCAAGGTTTTGCCGTCGGTATTCAGGTATTGGCGGGTATAATCCATGACCTCTTCCGACTGCCTGTCCCACCAGCCCTGGACAGTGTCATTATCATGGGTTCCGGTGTAAACTACCTGGTTATAATGTTGATTATGGGGCAGGAAGAGGGAGTCATTCAGCCCGTCCTGTACCGCCTCAAAACCAAACTGGAGGACTGCCATCCCTGGAAAGCCAACCGCTGCCAGCAACTCGGTGACATCCTCGGTAACCACGCCCAGGTCTTCGGCAATTATGGGAACCTCGTTGCCGATTTCTTTTTCTATGGCCTGGAAGAGTTCTGCGCCCGGCCCTTTCTTCCATATCCCATTGATTGCGGTCTCTTCTTCTCCTGGAATCTCCCAGTAACTGGCAAAGCCCCTGAAATGATCGATGCGGATGTAATCAAACATGAACGAGAGCATCCTGAATCGGTCAATCCAGAAGGTATAGTTCTCCTTTTTCAGCTGTTGCCAGTCAAAGAGGGGATTGCCCCAGCGTTGACCGGTCTCGCTGAAATAATCCGGGGGAACCCCGGCAACCACGGTTGGTTCTCCTTTTTTGTCCAGATGAAACCACTCCTGATGACTCCAGACATCACTGGAATCATGAGCCACAAAAATGGGAATATCACCGATGATCCTGACTCCCTGCTTGTTGGCGTAGCTGTGCAGTTGCTGCCACTGGTCAAAGAAGATAAACTGAATGAAACGGTGCAGATCAATGGAGGCTTCCATCTTTTCTGACCAGGCGGCCAGGGCATCAGGATTTCTTTGGACAAGTTCCTTTGGCCAGCTAGTCCAGGGTCTGGACTGGTGATGTCCTTTCAGAGCCGCAAACAGGCAAAAATCATCCAGCCAGGTCGCATGATCCGTACAAAATCGGTCAAAGTGCTGCCAGAGATCTGCTGGTTTATCAGCAAAAAAACGGGAGCTTGCTTTTTTCAGTAAGGTGAATTTAAAGGGAATGACCGCAGCAAAGTCCACATGATCATCTGCAAATGAAAATGGAGGGATATCCGCATCAGTCAGCAATCCCTGCTCTAACAAAATGTCCATGCTGATGAGCATGGGGTTACCGGCAAAGGCGGACAGGGTCTGATAGGGAGAATCCCCATACCCGGTCGGACCGGTGGGCAGCATCTGCCAGACACTCTGTCCGCTGTCTGCTAAAAAATTAATGAAATCATTGGCCGTTGTACCAAGATCACCGATGCCCCATTTTGAGGGGAGTGAGGTGGGGTGGAGCAGGATGCCGCTTGTTCGTTGTTTCATGCGTTTTTTCATATTAAATGATTAATCCTCTTGAATATATATTTTAGTTCGCTGGAATGCCTTGCCGTCAGCATCAAAGAGATAACAGGCATCAGCAGGGACACCAATATCAAATTGACGACCAGCAACCAGATTGTGCGAAAAGTGTCAACCGGGAAATGAAGGATGCCAGAGTTTGACTATACTGCCGGTATCCAGCTTGGACAACGGTTCATCCAGGAGAAACACATTGGGCTGCTGCACAATACAACGGCCAATGGCGACCCGCTGCCGCTGTCCTCCGGATAATGCCTTGGGTTTTCGATCCAGAAAGGTGGTCAGTCCCAGCAGGGTGGATTTTCCGGGATTGTAATTTTTCACAATTTTTTTCAGTAGTACGTTGGACATATTATATACTGTGATATGGATTATTGATAAGGTCGGGTAGTCCTATTATTTAGTGTTATTCAAAGGTACGTTCATCAGCTATTACCTGTTTTAATATTCTTTTTATCTTGCTTCCAGTGAGTTGATAAATCGTTTCCGATAATTTGAAAACATCGGTACAGCCAATGTACGGAATTCCATCAACTGCCGTGAAACTGTTCCTGGCATTGGTTATTGCTTTTTTGATGAAAACAGAGTGTCTTCGGGAATCAAATCCTCCTTTGATTGAGCTGTTGACGAGATTTTTCCAGTTGACGCATTTTTCAATCCCGGCAATTACTGGTTGAGCTGCCGAGACATGTTTGTAGAGCCAAACCAGTCCGCTCTTTTGTTACACTCGTGTATGATTGTGTGGATTTGCGGTGTGCGGGTATTTTTTTTGTCTTTATCTATATCAATCACTATCCAGACTTCATCGTTGTGCTGAAATGAATATTTGGGATGTGGATTGTGCAAATTATTTGCATCAATACATTTCTGGGCAATTTTGAGTAAACCAAGAGGCGAGTTGTCTTCTTCCGGGTGCAGCTTGTAAATTTCAACATTAATGCGAGAATCAAGTTCTTTGAAATAGTCAAAATACTGATATTCTCTCTTTGCCCCTTCACAGAATATGTAGATACTTTTTGCCTCTCTGTCCGGCAGTTTCCTCTTAAAAAGCCTATTGGTCAGTATCATATTTATGCCAATTCAAATCCTGAAGATTTGCCAGAAATGGTATTGAACCATACCTTCCATTGAGGTAACCCTTTCTAATGTCAATAGTTTTATGCTCTTTAAAATCACTTAACGAATATAGATCCGTACAACCTCCACTGTCTTTTTCCGTAAACCATATTTCATCACGGCGAAATATCTCCTGATCCAGCAGGTTGGATTCATGCGTAGTAAAAATTAACTGTCCATAAGTCTCTTGATCCAGAGAAAATTTTTTCAGCAGCTCTTTAATTAAAAGCGGATGAATGCTTCTTTCGATTTCATCAATAACAAAAACTTTTCTTGAGTTAATCATCTGTTGAAACGCTGGAATAAAATCCAGCAGGCGGATTGTTCCGTCAGATTCTTCTCCCAGTTCAAATAAGACAGGCTGGTTATCTCTTCCGGTATGAGCAACTTTAAGCCTTTTTACCAGATAGGTGTCGTTTTCTTTAACAATGACAATTTCATCATTGCCATCTTTGTTTCTTAAACTGATCAATTTTTTAGGAGATTTCTCTACCTCTGTGATGATCTGTTGTACATGGCTCTTGTCATCCTCACCGAAAAAGTCATGAAT
>DAOVTM010000212.1 GCA_030633145.1 Desulfobulbaceae bacterium | reverse complement strand
GATTTTTCTCCCTTTAGCATGTATGCTCAATTGATTTTTGATCGTTTCAACAAAACTTTTACTTCCTACTGCTATACTTTCTGTCCATTGAGATTGCCTGGACTTGTTGTCGGCTGCCAGTGATTCATTTACTAATTCTTTATGTGCGTTCCTGAAGGAATCGTAGGTTGAAAACCCTGTCAACTCCGCGAGTTTTTGATAAGCTATCAGCACACACTTACGACGAGGTTTTTGAATCTCATTATAACCGCTGAAGAGCTACTCCAAAGGATGAGTAACAACACCGTTGCGAACCATATTTAAATCAATATAGGCAAGGCATCTGAGTAAATGTTGTTCAGATTCTATGAAAGCACCTTGCCTCTTCTTTCTCAAGTTGTATTCCTGGCCTGTGCGACCGGCAAGCAACTTAATTGATTCCAATATTACATCTCTACCTTTCTCATCCAGCACAAGCAGGTGTGTGTGGTTAGATGTTACAGTATAATTCAGGATAATTAATCTATACCTTCTTTTGGCCTCAAAAAGCCATTGGAGCCATTTACGACGTTCTTTTACAAATTTGAGAAGAAATTCTCTTTTGTGACATAGGTGAGTGAGGTGCCATATTTGTCCTGGAATATAATGTCGCTTTGCCCTGGCCATAATCAGTTGAGTTACTATACTTGCGTTTTTGAGGATAAAAAAGTCAATATAGGCATAGAAACCGGCTCAAATCAAGATGAAAAAGGGGTCAAATCTTTATCCTAATAATTGAATAATTGGGGTCTGAGTAAAATTAAATCTGTCCCCTTTTTACTTCTACTCAGTAGTGAACAGAGACTAACACTTTTGTTCTCCTGATTGACGCTGATTTTCCTGGGCTTGTCTATCCTGATCCTGTTTATGGTCGGGATGTTGCCCTGCAACTTACAGGAATCCATGGAGGCTGCAAGCATATTTCATTGTCTTGCAATTCCCTTACCCGCCAACAGGATCACAGTGTCGTTCAGTCCAGGTTATTTTCTAGCTGATTGACATTTACAATTTAAAATGATATGCAATAACATAATAATATGCCCTTATTAAAGCGTTTGTTCAGTGCGCCGGATAGCCGCCTGCCCTGCCGATGCGTTTTTCGTTACATCTCACTGGAAAAGGAGAATTATGTTCACCTTCAACCTGCGCTATAAACTGCTGCTTTACTCAGTCATCCTGGCCATTGTCCCCCTTGCCCTTGCCGGCAGAACCATGACCAGAATCACCCAGGATGAGCTGAAAAGCTCGGTCAACGGAGTGATCGGAACCACTGTGGAGCAGATTGCCACGGATATGGATGACATGTTCCTGGACACCTGGTTGGCTCCCCTCCAGTTGGTGGCCAGCGGTATTGACAACGAACTGCTGGGCGGTGATGAAAAACTGGCCTTTGTCCAGGCAGGAATACTCAACATTACCGATGTGGTGGCCTGTCAGATCTCTATTGAAACCATAGATGAACCTATCCTCATCCGCAAGGATGACTTTTCTAAACGGTTGGAGGCGGCAGGTCTTGACCCGGCTCAGGTACTCCCCTTGCCACGGGAACGGATTGATCAACTCCTCTCCTCCACGGAAAACGAGATCTTCTCAGGAGCAATGGAACGGATTCCTGCCACAGATGACTGGCTCCTGACCATTATTATCCCTCTGACCAACCTCATTGCCGACC
This sequence comes from Desulfobulbaceae bacterium, assembly GCA_030633145.1. GTDB lineage: Bacteria > Desulfobacterota > Desulfobulbia > Desulfobulbales > Desulfobulbaceae > DAOVTM01. The sequence continues at coordinate 5,299 of DAOVTM010000212.1, read as the reverse complement.
ACCGAGCCGATTTCGTGATTAGGGTCAACCTCAACCGGCTGCGCGGCTTTATCGATAATCACCCCTTTAACCGCACCGGAACCATTACCCTGGTCGATTCCCTGGGGCAGCGGGTCTTTGATCCCGACCAAACCGACCTCAACAACAACTCCATGGTTGCCGAGACCCGCACCCTGATGAATTCAGCCGGTGGCACCGTAGCGGTGAAACCCTATACCCGGCCCGATGGTGAAAAGATGCTGGCCGGTTTTTCCTTTCCCCGTTATTTTAAACTGGCAATCATCACCGAGCGCAGCGAACATGATGCCTATCTGGTCATCAGCAAGATGTTTCGCACCCTTATCACCCTGGTCGTCATTGTCCTCTCCATAGCGATGATTGTAGCGGTATTTTTCGCCCTGCGTATTTCCCGTCCTGTGGAGGAGATGGCAGAGGCAACCCGACGGGTCAAGGAGGGCGATCTTGAGGTCAGGATCAGCCCGACCCGCACCAATGACGAGATCGGCCTCCTTGCCACCCGCATGAACGACATGATTGCAGGTCTGCAGGAGCGTGACCGCATCCGTAATACCTTTGGTCAGTACCTCTCCGATGACGTGGTCAGCGCAATCTTGGAATCACCCACCGGGGCCTCCCTGGGCGGCGAAAAACGGGAACTGACCATTATGATGACCGACCTGCGTGGTTTTACCGCCATCGGCGAACTGCTGCCTGCCGAGGACGTGGTTGGTATTATCAATATTTATCTCGGAACCATGACCGAGATCATCCTCAAGTATGAGGGTACCATTGATGAGTTTATCGGCGATGCCATCTTTGTCATCTTCGGAGCACCGGTGGCATACAAGGATCATGCTCAACGGGCCGTGGCCTGTGCCATTGAGATGCAGGATGCCATGGAAGAGGTCAACCGACGCTGCCGGGAGGCTGGTTTTCCCGAAGTGCATCAGGGCATTGGTATCAATACCGGGGATCTCGTTGTCGGCAACATCGGCTCTGAAAAACGGATGAAGTATGGCTGCGTGGGCCGCAACGTCAATCTCACGGCCCGGGTCGAGTCCTATACCGTGGGCGGGCAAATTTTTCTTTCCCAATCCACCAGAGACTACTGCGGCGACATCCTCCGCATCGATGACCAGATGGAGGTCAGCCCCAAGGGGGTCAAAAAACCAATCACCATCTATGAGGTCGGCGGCATTGGCGGCGAGTTCAACATTGAGCGGCCAAAACAGGAGACTGCCGAGCTTACTGTACTGTCCCCACCCCTCCAGGTCAAATTCACGGTGCTGGCTGGTAAACATGCCGGTGATAAACGTATAGAAGGTACCTTCAATGCCCTGGCAGAAAGTGCTGCCCGGCTCCACTCCGATATTATCCTGGAGCGGCTTGTCAACATCAAGATATCCATTTTGGATGCGGACGGCGTAGAGGTCTGTGACGATCTCTACGCCAAGATCACCGGGGACGAAGAAAAAGAACAGGTTGTGGTGACCTTTACCTCCACTCCCCCCGCAGCAGCCGCATATTTTAAGGAAATACTTGCCGAATCTGCATAAACGATATGACTTCCATCTGGTGTGAGCTATGACCACTTTCTCAGCACGGCTCAACCGAATCTTTGATGTCCGCCCGGGGGAGTGGCAACTGATACTCCCCCTCATGCTGGTTACGGCCCTCAGCAGCATCGGGTTTATCTGGGGAATCTCTGTCTCCACTGCCGCCTTTCTCCAGGAGGTCGGCATCGCGTCCCTGCCCTTGGTGATGATCGCCATCTCCATTGTATCCCTTGGCACCATTTCTATTTACACCCTCTTTGTTGATAGAATCAGCAAAGATACGACCATGGCACTTATCCTGGTCGTGGAACTGGTCGCTCTTGCAGTTGGCCTTGTTTTCTATTTTCAGGGCATGTCCACTCTTGCCTATTCACTCTTATACTTTATCTTTTATACTGCCAACAGTGTATTCTACACCCACCTGACCTCTTATCTCAGTAATTATTTTGACACCAGGGCCAGCAAGCGGGTCATCCCCATCATCCTGGCCGGTAACCGTATAGGGGTTATTATCGGAGGCCTATTGCTGCCATTCCTGAACCGGATTCTGGCTCCCATGGAGATCATTGCCTGCTGGATGCTCGTCCACCTGATGGCCATTGTCATCATCCGCCGACCGGGTTTCAGACAGCCTTCCAATGATGTATCCCAAGGTACCAGAAAGGACGGAAATGGCAGAATGTCTCTGCTCAGGGAAACCTCAGAAGGGTTCCGCTATACACTGCACTCCTCATTTTTGCGCTGGCTGGCCATTGCAACCATTTCCGTTACCATGGCTATGGCTCTGCTGGAATACCAGTCAGGTAAACTGCTCCTCAGTGCCTTTGCCTCTGTGGATGAAATGGCCAATTTTCTCGCCTTGCTGCTGGTGCTGGCCAACGTCATAACCCTGCCCTTTCTTCTCTTCGGACTCAACCGGATTATCGGTCGCATCGGGGTGGCCAACTCCTCGCTTATTTTTCCATTCACCAACATCCTGGTCTGTGGCGGCATGGTTGCCATTCCCGGCCTGTTCATGGCTTCGACTGCTTACCTGCACCGCCTTACCCTGCGAGCCACCCTCCTGCTTCCAGTGGAAGGCTTACTCTATAATGTTGTTCCCATGCGTATTAAGGGACGGGTGCGTGCCTTTGGCAACGGCTTCCTTACCCCTTTGGGACAACTGTTCGGCAGCCTGCTCCTCCTGCTGCCATGGCTGGCCGGGTACTGGTTTTTCCCTGTCGCCCTTTTTGCATTAACTGTCATCTACTTCATCTGTGCCCTTTATGTCCGTCGCCGCTACAGCCTGGCCTTATTCAGGATGCTGGAAGATGGGGACTACTCCTGCCTGCTGGATGATGACAGCCTGGCCTTTACCCGGATTGACCCCGCTACCCTGCGGTTACTGGGTAAACAACTGCACGAGGAGCGGGACTATAAGCATACCGTTTTTATGGCTCAGTTACTCAGCCGTATCGGCGGGAGCGAATCCATCCCCCTGATTGCAGACTCTGCCCGCCATTCCAATGATCCCCAGATTCGGGCGGCAATGATCAACGTCCTGGTTGCGGCCGATTTTCGCAGCCCTCAGCTTGAACAGCTTTATAGCGAGCTGGTCAATGACAGTACTGCTCAGGTTCGTCTTGCTGCTGTGCGGGGAATGCGCCTCCTCTTTGCACCGGAAGACCTGCGCCTGCAGAATCAGCTGCTGCTGATGCTCCATGACCAGGATATTGATGTTGCCATGGAGGCACTATACGGCCTTGCGCAAAGCCCTGACTTTTCCGAGATGGAACAGGGCGCAGCCTTTCTTGAATACCTGTTGCACCATTCGGAGGACAGACGGCGTATTCGGGGAATCCAGATCCTTGGCTCAATATGTACCTGGCCAGGTTCTACGGCCACACAGAGACTTTGCTCTTTTCTTGCCGACCCACTGAGTACGATACGGCTTGCGGCGGTACAGGCTGTCATCCAGCTGCCTGGTCTGGCAGAGCAGATGAAGAACGAGACAGAGAGCAAAAAATTTGCCAGGGAACAGCGACAGAAATTGGTCACCATGCTGACTCCGCTGCTGGAGGATAAAAATGATGAAATTCGTCATAACACACTCACCATCCTGGCGTATCTTGGCGGTGAAACAGCATTCACCTCCCTGGTATGCGGCCTGACCGATCCCTGTGACAATAACCGAAAATTGAGCGTTGATCTGCTCGCAGGGTTGGGCATGAGGGTTGAAGCGGGACTGGTCCCCCTGCTCCAATCAGCTAATCCAAAGGTGTATAGGGGTGCCGCAGTTGCCCTGGCTCGTCTGGCTCCGCTTAAACACAGTACGTACCCGCTGATTGATGATACCCTGAAAATAATTTACCATGATCTTGCCTGTATGAGTGTCCTGTGCAACAGTAAGGGAGAGACGGACTCTTCGCCTTCTTATCTCGCAAGCGCAGCCCTTAACGCCGCCCTGCTGGAAGATATTCTCCGCAGTCGGGATGATATTTTCTTTCTCCTCAGCGCACACCATGAAAGCGAGAAGCTGAAAACCGTCCATGCGGCACTGACCAGTGGAGATACCTCGACCAGAGCCAACGGACTGGAGGCTCTGGAGTCCATGACATCGCCGCAGATTGTAGAGCTGATAGCACCTTTGCTCGACGACAGGATTGATTTCAACAGCGTGGCGGCTCTGGCCGAGCGTACCTGGAAAACGGAATCTTCACTTACCCGAAGTCTCGCAAGCTCGCTTACCTACCTCGCAGAACAACACACTGACCACTGGGTTCGGGATCTGGCAAGCTTCGTATCCGTTGAGATGCTTGCCCAAGTCAACCCAAAAGAAAAAAATCCCCTGCCTGAGCAGCTGCTTCCGCCTGCGGTAATGGGTCGTCTGCGGTTATGGTCAGAGAGCGAAGACTTTGATGTCCAGGTAGCAAAGCTTCGCCGTAATATTGCCCGCCGCTTCATCAACCTTGTTGATAAGAATACAATCATTCAGGAGAAAATCGTGCTGTCAGCTATCGAGAAAGTCATTTTCCTCAAAGATGTCCCATTTTTCCAGGACATGAGCATTGAACAGCTCGGAATCCTCGCCAATGCCTGCGAAGAAGTCTTCTATCCGGGTGGTGAACGCCTCTTCAAGGAGGGCGATGTCGGCGGTACACTGTATATCATTGTCAACGGCCGCCTTGCCATTGACAAAGAGGTTCCTGGCAAAAAAATGATCCGCCTCAATACCATCGGCCCCTTTTCGTCCCTTGGTGAGGCAACCCTCTTTGATGCCAGCCCCCGTACTGCCGGGTGTGTAGCACTCCAGGATTCCATGCTGCTCTCTCTTGGACGTGAACCACTCATGGCCCTTGCCCAGCGTCACCATGACCTATCCCTCAGATTAATTAATGTGCTGGGAGAACAACTTCGCACTGCCTACGGTCGTATTGATGGTATGTCTTCCGATTCGTGATTAACATTCTTTCCTTTTGTTATACAGTAACAGCTACATAAGGAGAAAATGGATATTCAATCGCAAATTTGGGGATCCTTCATTTGCCAGTTGACACTTTTTTCATCAAATTATTCGTAACGGTGCGTAAAACGCACCCTACATTGTTGTATAAACGGAACTTTGTAGGGTGCATTTTATGCACCAAAAGTGGTTACAACCTCGAAAGTGTCAACTACTTTTGCATCAATATGATTGATGCCCAAATTTGCAGCTTATTTTACCACAGAGATCACAGAGGACACAGAGAATAATAAGGTCTTTC
>DAOVTM010000014.1 GCA_030633145.1 Desulfobulbaceae bacterium | reverse complement strand
GAGAAAAAAGAAAAACAGGTGAAAAAGACAACAGGAATTGGCATCAGGACAAAACTCCTGATGTGGCTCTTGTTTATTGCGCTCGTCCCCCTGCTGGTTATTGGCGCGGCCAGTTACTTTATCTCCTCGCAATCCCTTGAAAAAAGTGCGCTGGACAGTCTGGAATCCTCCAAAATGCAGAGTATGGCATTGATGGAATATTTTTCTGAACGCGAAAACAACCTCCGGCAACTGGTGGAGGTCGTGGCCACATTGCAGCATGAAACCTTTGCCTCCCTGGAAGGTGTTAAGACCCTGAATAAGAGTATTATCGAACAGCATTTTAAAATGCTTGCCAGGCATACGGTACTGTTCGCTGAACGTAAGGATGTGAAAGGAATATTCAATGCCGCAGCCAATGCTCAGCAGCCCAAGATCAATAAGGCCTTCTTTATGGGCTGGATTAAGCAGCGTAAAATCCAGTCCCTGATCATGGTGGACAGCCAGGGCAAGGTCATCTATTCTGACGATAAGGCTATTGTAACCGGATCAAGCCTGGCAGATAAAAAAGGAACTCCAGAATTCACCGCTTTTACAAAAGGCATGGGTACAAAAAGCGTGTTTACTGATTTCAGTTCCTCTTCGCTGAGGAATGGTGAGGTTGCCGGTTATTTTTCCGCACCAGTGACCTCAGGCGGCAAGGTCTCTGGGGTCTGTCTCTATCGAATCATGAACTCTGTGTTTGATAAGGAGATGGGTACCCTGCCCGGCTTGGGAAAAAGTGCTGAGAGTTACCTGGTCGGACCGGATAGACTGTTCCGCTCCAACACCCGCCAGTTTGATGAACAGGTACTGGCAAACCCAGCCTTTTTAGTGGACACCGACTCGGTTTCTGAGGCATTGAACGGGCAAACTGGTGATCTGGTGACGGTGAACTATCGCGGTGACTATGTTCTATCCTCTTATACGCCGATTACGGTTGCCGGTAATACCTGGGCACTGCTTGTTGAAGAAAACCTGACCAAGAGTATGGAGTTGATGCGCCCCGGACAAGAAAAAGACTACCTGGCAACCTATGCAGATAACTACGGATATCCGGATCTCTACCTGATCGATATTGATGGCTATATTTTTTATTCAGCCAAACATCAGGCCGACTACCAGACCAATATCCTCAGCGGCCCTTATGCCAAGACCCTTTTCGCTAAAACTGTTCTGAACATTCTGGACAGCCAGGAAATCACGGTCAGTGATTACAGCCGCTATGCCCCGGCCGGGGACAAACCCACCGCCTTTATGGGAATGCCCTTTGTAAAAGACGGCACCTCCCAGCTGGTGGTTGCCATTCAGCTTCCCATTAATCAAATCTCTGATATTATGACCGCCCAGACCACTGGATCCAAAACCGCTGATACCTATCTGGTTGGCTCTGATAAGCTCTGGCGAACGGAATCAAGGCATCCGCAAAAATACAAGGTCAAATCCACCCTCCTTAATCCGAAAACAAAGGTCAATACCCAGCCGGTACAACAGGCCTTGAGTGGGAAAAGCGGCACCGGAAAGACTGAAAACAGCCTTGGCGACAAGGTGTATGCCTCCTGGGCTCCGATTAAATACCGGGGTCTCAACTGGGCCATTATCAACGAGGTCAATCAAAAAGAGATTGCCCAGCCCGTGAACCGGCTCTTCCAATTAACGGTTCTGATAGCCCTGGTTGGAGCGGGAATTGTTTTCCTGGTCAGTTTTTTTGTATCCGGTGGTATTACCCGCCAGGTTGGTGCCATTATGTCTGCCATGGCCAAGGTTGAAGAGGGTGACTACGACACTGAGGCCAAGGTACTGAGTAAGGCTGAGCTAGGTTCCATGGCTACGACCTTTAACCACATGACCACCACCACCCGAGAGCTGATCAAGAGCCGCCAGGAAGAGCATGACCAATTGCAGGAATCCATTATTGAAATGCTGGAAGATATCTCGGAACTGTCCGATGGAGACTTGACGGTTCGTGCTACGGTTCATGAAGATGTCACCGGAACAGTGGCAGACTCCCTCAACATGATGCTTGACGAGCTAAACACAACCATTGGCCGGATTAAAAAATCCTCTGAGCAGGTGGGGCTTACCGCTAACCAGCTCAGTAGTTCCACTGAGCAGCTGGCCGCCAGAAATGATACCCAGTCCGAGAGTATCAAAGGCGCGGTGAATGAAATCACCCAAATGAGTAAGGCTATTGAGGAGGCAGCTGGACAGGCTCTCAAGTCTGCGCAGACATCTGAACTCTCCAGGACAGCGGCTATCGAAGGTACCAAGGCGGTTGAGGATACCAGCCAGGCCATGGAGTCCATCCGTGGTAATGTGCAGAACACGGCCAGGGCGATCAAACGTCTTGGAGAGAGTTCACAGGAGATCAGTGATTTTGCCAGAACTATTAACGAGATCTCGGATCGTACCTCCATATTGGCATTGAACGCCTCTATTCAGGCTGCAGCTGCGGGTGAAGAGGGTCGCGGCTTTGCGGTTGTTGCCGAGGAAATTCAGCGTCTTGCCGAGCGGGCTGCCGGGTCAACCAGACAGATTGAGACCCTGATCAAAAACATCCTCGGGGTCATCACCGATGCCGGTTCCAGTATGGATGCCAGTATTCAGGAGGTTGTCCTGGGTACCTCGCTGGCAAATGATGCCTTGGCAAAACTAGAGGATATTAACCTGCGTTCCACCCAGGTTGCCGAATTGATTGGTTCGGTTTCTGAGGCCACCACCAAACAGGCAGAGAGTTCTATCAGGGTTGCGGCTATTATGAGTGAAGTTGGAACGGTCAGTACTGCAACTGCAGAGGAAACAAGGGAAACCTCTTCTTCCATGAGGGGCATGGCAACGGTGGCTAAGTATATGCTTGAGGCTGTTTCTAAGTTTACCCTGTCCAGCGATTCACTGGCAGATGTTGACCTGGATGACGACATGTACGCAGAAGAAATAGCATTGGAAGAGGCTGAAGAGATTATTGATGAATTTGACCTTGATTCCGACAAAGGTTCAGGGGAAGAGGACTCCACAGATGTCTCACTGGATTTTTTGAGTGATGACGTTGAGTTTGAGGATGAAGAACTGGAAATACTCCTTGAAGACACGGACAAGAATACACTTGCTTAACAAATGTGAGAGGGTACAGAGATGAAAAAACAGTTGTGGTTCATTTTATTGCTGCTGACAGTGGCGCAGGTCGTACCTGTCTTCGCAGTTGAATTTCCCGGTCGCGAAAAGGATAAATACCGAAATCTACAGTGGATTGAGATTGAGCAGCTCCATCAGGACTATATTAATGGCAAAGTTACAATCGTTGACGTTCGTTCCAGTCTTGAATATGACACCATCCATATCAAGGGGGCTGCGCATCTGCCGGTGGCGGAGAAGGGGTTTATCCAGACCCTGGCAGATGTTATCCGCAAAAATCCGGGCAAGAAAACAGCTTTCTACTGAAACGGCATAACATGCTTCAAGGCTTATGAAGCACAGTCCCGCGCAATCATGGAAGGAATTCAGGATACCTTTACCTTTGATCTTGGCATTCCCGGATGGGCGGAGAAGTATCCTGCTGATACCATTCTCCTGGGAAAACCGATACCTGAAGCTCCTCTTGGTTTTATCAGTAAATCCGATTTCAAAAAGAAGACCATTCCCTGGGAGGAATTCAAAGCCAAGGCAACCGGGCGCGGAGTTAAGGTTATAGACATCCGGGATTATATCCAGAAAGGGTACATGACTCCAGCCGTTGAGGCTGAGCTTGCCCCGGAGGAAAAAATGAACCTGGATGAATTTCGCACGAAAAATCGAGCCATGCTGATGGAGCTTGGAAAGCAAAAAATCATTGCCCAGTCAATTGACATCTTTCAGAAAAATATTTCTGAAAACACCCTGTACAAGAGCCAGACCATGCTGGTTATCGATCAAGTTGGCAAGCAGGTTCGCTGGCTGATGTACTCTCTGGAAGCTGCAGGAGTAAAGGATTATTATTTCCTTGCTGATGGGGCGTACGGTGTCATCGGCATCCAGGCCTACGGTAACTAAGAGGAACAGTAACTAACAGGAGCATTTTCATGAAAATTAAAGTGGTCTTTTATATAGTCTCTTTCCTGCTGACTGCCAGTTTGCAAGGGATGGCACAATCGGCTCCTGAAGCTGAAGCACTCGACTCCCGCAACGTAAAGTACAGGGATGTGCGAACCATTGAGAGCAAACAGCTTCATCAGGATTATACTGACAGTATAGTCTCCATTATTGATGTGCGTTCGCCGTTGGAATATAAGACGATTCATATTAAGGGTGCTGTCAATATACCCTTAACCAGCAACACCTTTATCCACTCCCTCAGCAACAGTATCCGACAAGCCCCTGATAAAAAAATTGTCTTTTACTGAAACGGCACATCATGCTTCAAGGCTTTTGAAGCACAGATACTGACGGATAAGGCTGAAATAAAAAATATCTACGTCTTCAGTCCCGGTATTTCCGGCTGGGCAGAACAGTACCCTGATGACACGGTGCTGCTCGGCAAACCCATGTCTGAATCCAAAGGACGCTATATCAGTAATAAGGCATTTAAGGAAAAGACATTGCCCTGGGAAGAGTTCCACACCAGGGCAAAAGGACATGGGGTAAAGATCATCGACATCCGTGATCATGTCCAGAAAGGGTATATGTCAGCCGCTGAAGAGGCTGACCTGAGCGAGGAACAGCGACAGCATCTCAAGGAATTTCGTTCTAAAAATAAAGAATTACTCTCACTCTTCGGCAGGAACAAGGTGGTTTCCCAGTCAATCGATGTCCTGCATCGAAATATTGTCAACAACAACGTTTATCAGAATCAAACCATGTTTATTTTTGACCAGGGTGGTACCATGATCCTGTGGCTGATGTACCATCTTGAAGATGCCGGAATAGAGAACTATTTCTTTCTCGACAAGGGTATTGGCAGCGTTATCGGGACAGAGTCTTACAACAACCTGTAACCGAATTATATCAGAACTATTCTCAACCTGATCTGTCCACCTGTTGCAGGATAACAACGACCTGGCAGCCAATACGCTCTTTGAATGCGTCAACATGGGGTTCATCCGATACCCCCCACCCTCCTTCTACTCCTCTATTACATTCTCGCAATGATTGTTGACGATTAAGCAGGAAGGTATAAGTGTTACTGCATAGCGCAACATATTACTTATCACTTCAGAGATGAGGGTCTCCTCCATGTTCAACAAACAACCAGCTTCAAAACAGTACCTCCTGGCCGCTTTATTCCTCTGCTGTTTTCTCTTGACCGGTCAGACGGTACCAGCCTCCCAAGACGAACAACTGGAAGAGAGCATTGCCCTGCTGGAGCGTTCCTCCAGGGCATTCAGCTCAGTGGTGAAAAAAGCCGGCCCTGCGGTGGTCTATATCGGGATTGAAAAAACCGACAACCGCTTCAGCGGAATTGGGGGGGAGCAAACCCCTTATGATTTCTTTAACGACCCGTTTTTTGAACATTTTTTCGGTAAGACTCCGGGACAGCGAACCCAGCCAAAACATTTTAAAGAGCACGGAGCCGGTTCCGGCTTTATTATCTCAGCTGACGGCTTGATTCTGACTAATAATCATGTTGTCGATGGTGCCGACTCCATCAAAGTCAGGCTGGCGGACGAACGTGAATTCATGGCCACGGTCGTGGGTACGGATCCCCAGTCGGACGTGGCTCTGATTCGCATCAAAGGAAAAAATCTTCCCTTTCTCAACCTGGGCGATTCCGACAAGCTTGAGGTGGGAGAATGGGTCATTGCCATTGGCAGCCCCTTTGAGCTGAGCCAGACCGTAACCGTGGGCGTGGTCTCAGCCAAGGGGAGATCCAGGATGGGTATCAATGATTACGAAAACTTTATCCAGACCGATGCGGCCATCAACCCTGGCAACTCCGGAGGGCCGCTGCTCGATATATACGGCAAGGTAATCGGTATTAACACTGCCATTTTTTCCCGCAGCGGCGGCTATATGGGTATTGGCTTTGCTATCCCGGTCAACATGGCGAAATCCATTGAAAAGCAGCTACGGCAGAACGGCAGGGTGAGCCGAGGCTGGCTGGGAGTGATGATTCAGGATGTTGACGAAAACCTGGCTGCTTCTTTTAAGCTGAACAAGGCAGAGGGTATCCTGATTTCCGAGGTAACAGCCAACTCGCCGGCTGACAAGGCGGGATTCAAACGGGGTGATGTTATCCTTGCCCAGGACGGAATACGGCTGAGCAATGTGTCGGATCTGCGCAATAGAGTCGCCATGACCATGCCGGGCAGTAAGGTGTTCTTTACTCTTATCCGCAACGGCAGGGAAAAGAAGATCAAGGTGAAGATTCAGGAACAACCCTCTGAACTCAGTCGAACAAAAAAGATCAAGCGGAAACAGGGAACTTCACTACTGTCTAGGATGGGGCTCTCTCTGCAGGAGCTTACCCAGGAACTTGCCCGTCAATTTGGTTATCAGCAGGGACAGGGGGTCATCATTGCCGATGTTGCCGCTGACAGTCCTGCTGCCAGGGTCGGTCTGCAGGCTGGACAGCTCATTGAAGAGGTGAACAGAGTACGGATTCATTCCATGGATGAACTTACCAGAGAGGTAAAACGTACCGGTAAAACGCACCAGGTACTGCTGCGGGTTCGTGCGGGCGAGTACAGCCGCTACGTTGTGCTGAGGACAGAGTAAAAGGGAATGGACGAGATACTATGAAAAAAAATCCCGACTCACTCAAGGCACTGACAGCCGCTGTCAGGCAATTTGCCGATGAACGGGACTGGGATCAGTTCCACAGTCCTAAGAACCTGTCCATGGCCTTGATTGTCGAGGCGGGTGAACTGGTGGAACATTTTCAGTGGTTGACCCAGGCTCAGAGTCGGCAGCCGGACGCAAAACAGCAGCAGGCCATTGCCCTGGAGATGGCTGATGTGCTGATTTATCTGGTTCGACTGGCCGATCAGCTGGATATTGACCTGCTGACGGCTGCCAGGAAAAAAATCGCCATAAATGCGGCAAAATATCCGGTTGAGCTGGCAAAGGGACGGGCAGACAAGTACAATCGTCTGGGGAAAAAGCCGTGACCCCTGCTATCAGTGCCAGCAGCGAGGCTCTTTCCTTTCTTCTCCCTGAAGAGAAAATTGTCTCTGTGGAACCGTTGGGTAACGGCAATGTCAACGACACCTGGCGTGTTGCGACCCTGACAGGGAATAAATATGTCCTGCAGCTGCTCAATTCGAATGTTTTTCCTGATCCCGGCCTGGTTCAGGAAAACCTGTCACTCATCAGCCGACACCTGCGCAACCATCCGGCAAAGGACAAGGGATTTTTACCGGTACAGCTCATCAGCAATAAAGACGGGCTATACTCCTTTATTCATCCGGATGGATGGTGGCGGCTGCTCACCTACATTGAATCCATCACCCTGAACGTACTTAGCAGTCCGAACCAGGGCCGGGCAATTGGGCGAACCCTGGGTCTGTTTCATCAGTTTACCTCAACCTTGAATCCATCCTCTCTGGGTGATCCCCTGCCAGGATTCCATGTCACACCGCTCTACCTTGCCCAATATGACCGCCGTAAAGATACTGCCATAGTAGCTGGCGCAGATGACTGCCATGATTTTATAGAAGATCGACGTGATGCGGTGTCGCTACTTGAAGACGCAAGAGCAGATGGACTGCTCATGCAGCGGGTGATTCACGGCGATCCCAAGGTGGCTAATTTTCTCTTTTCAGTGGATGGCAAAGAGGTTATCAGCCTGATCGACCTGGATACGGTCAAACCTGGCCTGCGGCTGCACGACCTGGGGGACTGCCTCCGCTCCTGTTGCAACCTTTTTGGCGAAGAGGGGGAAGAGGTAGAAGAGCCAGATGCTGTTGTATTTGATCAGGAATTATTCAAGGCCGTGCTGACGGGATACAGTGAGCTTGAACTGCTCACAGAGTTAGAAAGACAATTGCTGGTGGACAGTGTCCGCTTGATCAGCTTTGAACTGGGGCTGCGTTTTTACAGCGATCACCTTGGTGGCAACCGTTACTTCAAGGCATCCCGACCCGGACAGAACCTGTTCCGAGCCAGGGTGCAGTTTGCTCTGGTACGCTCCATTGAAGCGCAGAAAAAAGAGCTGACTGAAACAGTTGCCGCCCTTCCCTGCCAACATAATGGTCTTTGAATAAATTAAGTTAGTATCTCCTTGGCGGTGGCGGAGGTGGTCTGTGCGTTGATGGCGGAGGTCTGTAACCTGGTCCGCCCGGCGGTGGCGGTTGATAGGCATCATGCCTGCCAGCATTATAGACCGCTGTTCCGACAACAGCAGTACCTACAGCCGCAGCCCCTATGGCAAGGGCGGTGTTGGTCTGATCACGCTGTCGATCCCTCTCGGTGTAAACACCTCCAGGACCTGTACCCGGACCAGTACAGGCAAACAAAGTAATACAAAAAAGCATACAGATAGACAGATTGAATATTTTTTTCATTTGTTCCTCCTTGACATGCAACTATTTGATACCCTGTTTATCATCCCTGTTTCTTCTCCCCTATAGGTATATTATAAGTCCAGACAAACTCATTTGCAAGAAATTACTCACCCCTGTCAACCGGTTCACGCATCCTGTACTCCTGTGCAGCCTGCAACAAACGAAAAATTTCCCGGCTGTGTTTGGGATTACGGGATCTGGCAAAAAAACAGCTCAGACGGGTAAGCTCAATCCTGTCCACCCGTGGCAGCTCCACTGCTATCGCCTGGACAACAGAGGACTGCCAATCCTCACTCAATTGTTCCCGGCTTGCCTTTGCCTCTTTGTGAGCCGCAATAGACTCTTCAACCAGGGAGTCGCGCCAATACTCCACCTCATGAAACTTTTTCTTTTTAAGGAGTTCCGTTCCCTTACGTTGGGTCAGGAACTCATAGAGCGGATCAACAGGTTCCTGCCGTAACAGCTTGGTTATATATTTAATCTGCCGTTTGCGAGCACCGCCTTTAAGCCCGGCAACCTCAAGGGCAAGCTCTCTGGCCTCGTCGGGAAGAGGGGCTTGATCAAGCAGACCTGGCGGGAGCTTTACCAGCTCTTTGACCAACTCCTCTAACTGCTTGATCCTACGTTTTTGTTCTGATCGGCTTATCTCCATAATCTTACTCACCAGGCAACAGCCCGACCACCCGATCCAGGATCCCGTTGGCGGTCTCTTCCTTGGACATCAGCTCAAGTTGCTGCACAGCATCACGGCTGATCAGGGTCACCTGGTTGGTATCCACGTCAAAGCCGGTATCCTCTCCGAGAATATCATTGACTACTATGAGGTCAACATTCTTGGATCGCAGTTTGCGCTGTCCTTCGGCCTCATGGTTGCGACTCTCAGCGGCAAAGCCCACCAACACCTGATTGTCTTGACGGTTGTTGCCAAGTTCTGCCAGGATGTCCCGGTTGGGTACCAGTTCCAGCTGCGAACCAGCCTCTGCCTTTTTGATCTTGTGACTGTGGTTGTTAACCGGCCTGAAATCTGCCACTGCCGCAGCCTTGATAATCACGGAGCTGTCTGCGGCTTGTTCCAGCACTGCACCCAACATCTCTTCTGCTGTTTCCACCGTTATCAGTTCAACATCTGGAGGTGGATCAAGTTGAACCGGCCCGGAGACGAGGACAACATCGGCTCCCCTTCTACGGGCAGTCCGGGCCAGGGCATAGCCCATCTTGCCGCTGGAACGATTGGTCAGGTATCGAGCCGGATCAAGTGCTTCCCTGGTGGGACCGGCAGTTATCAAAACCTTTTCACCGGCCAGATCATCATCCGAAAACAGAGCAAGCAGGGTTTCTCGAACCCTGTCCCATTCCGGCAGCCGTCCCGCACCTTCGTCCCCGCAGGCCAGCAGGCCGGAATCGGGATCCACCACCTGGTAGCCAAGCTGCCTCAGGGTTGCAATATTACGACAGGTGGCTGGGTGGGCCAGCATATTGGAATTCATGGCAGGGCAGATCACCACCGGCACGGTTGCGGCAAGCACGGCTGTTGAAAGGAGATCATCGGCCAGACCATGAGCCAAGCGGGCGATAGTCTGGGCGGTTGCCGGGGCAATCAGGACTACATCAGCCTCCCTGGGCAGACTGATATGAGCCATGGGTTCTCCCTCGCCTTCGGAAAACATATCCGTAAAAACCTGGTTGCCGGACAAGGCACCAAGGGTGAGAGGGGTGATAAAGCGGGTGGCCGATCTGGTCATGACCACATTCACCCGGGCATCCTCCTTGACCAGGGAATGCACCCAGCCAGCAGCCTTAAAGGCGGCAATAGAACCAGACAGGCCAAAGAGGATATTACGCCCCCGCATTGATGAGGAGTTCACTACTCTGTAATTGCCTCACCAAAGGGGTTCAGACCGACTGCGGCGGTCTTGTCAATGGTCACATAGAGGGTCAGGCCAGTTTTGCGGTAATTTGCCTCTGAAATAACCATCATACAGGTTTTATTGGGCTTGACAAAGGCAAGCATGATGTCGCTGGAGGCGGCCTCGCCCACCTGTTTCCAGTTGTTGTCCTGCATGGAGCTGGTCATGAAATCCTTAAGAGAAATGGTCTCCACCTTACCAACATACCTCCAGATACCACCACGGAAGGACTCGGTCTTGATGGTCATAGATTTCTCCCGATCCCATTCCATTTCTCCTGGCAGGATAATATCCTGAATATCATCGGCAAAACCGGATACCGGCGGCAGGCTCTGATCCGTCGGCGACAGGCTGGTACTAGTGTTGATGCAGCCGGACAGCAGCAGAAGCGCACCAACAAGGGCGAAGATCACTTTTAACATTTTTTCTTTCATGGGGTGTTTCCTCCAAATTCGTGAAGAATAAAATCTTCCAGCGGTTGTCGCCGGGACTTTTGATTTCTATGGGCAGGTCGGCCTATGGCCAGAAGTGCCATGAGGTCGTATTGAACATCAAGTTGCAGGATATTATTCACCTGCTCTTTATTTGTCAGGATCTGACCAAGCCAGACTGCGCCAAGGCCGAGTTCTTCCACGGTGAGCAACATATTCTGAATACAGGCACCGGCAGCCTGATGATCCTTGACCGGATCATACATCTTTTCCTGATCCAGGTATACGGCAATCAGAGCCGGGGCTGCTTTAACAATATGGGAATATTTTGTTAAGGCAGCGATTTCACGCTGCATTGCGCGATCAAGGATGGTCACAAAACGCCAGGGCTGATTGTTGAGTCCAGACGGAGCCCAGATACCGGCCTGAATGATCCGATGCAGACTATCCAGGCTCACCGGTTCTTCGGTGAAATCACGGATACTGCGTCTGTTTTTTATGGCAGCCTGTATGTACTGATCCATGGTACAATCTCTATTTGTTTATCGCAGATGACGCAGATTACCACAGATTACTACAACTTTTTTTTACTTTTTCTCCCTGCGTGATCTTCGTAATCTGCGGATTTTTTCTCTGTACTGCCTGTTGTAAGAAAATTGTCTTTTCTTGTCAACAAACATTGTGGTCAACTCTCTAAAAATGCTTTGATTGTTGCCGTGTTGCTTCCTTTCTGTTATGAAAGGGGGGGAAAAGAAAAATCAGCAGAGGGGAAAGAGGCCCTGGAAAATGAAAAAAAAAGCCGCGCCACCAGAGACGACCGCAGGCACTCGACTGATCGACTCCCACTGTCATCTTGACATGGACGCATACCAGGACGACCTGGATACAGTTGTCGCATCTGCTGCCGCCAGTGGTGTGGATACCATCATCACCATCGGCATTGATCTGGCAAGCTCACGCAGAGCCGTGGCTCTGACCAGGAAGTATTCAGGTGTATTCGCCACTGTCGGCATCCATCCCCATGACGCGGTAGAGGGGTGTGACCAGGTGTATCAACAGCTCAGAGAGTTAAGCAAAGACACAAAGGTGGTGGGTTACGGAGAAATTGGTCTTGATTACGCCAAGAATTACGCCCCGAAAGAGGTACAGCTCCGAACCTTTGCGGCTCAGCTGGAGCTTGTCCGGGAGCTGCGACTGCCGGTGGTCATCCATGATAGGGAGGCTCATACGGATACCCTGGGGCTGCTGCGGGAGAAAGGCCCCTTTACGGCGGGTGGTGTCATGCACTGTTTTTCCGGCGATACTGACTTGGCTCGTCAGGTGCTGGAAATAGGATTCCATCTCTCCATTCCCGGTGTTGTCACCTTTAAAAATGCGAATGCCTTGCGGGATGTGGTACGAGAGATCCCCCTGGAACACCTGCTCATTGAAACAGACGGGCCCTTTCTGGCTCCGGTTCCCTGGCGCGGCAAACGCAATCGTCCGGATCTCCTTCTCTATACTGCAGATAAAATTGCGGAGATAAAAGGTATCACCATCGAAGAGGTGGCACATCAGACCAGGCAGAATACCATGGCATTGTTTTCACTGAACGCTCTTGACGCAGACAGGGTCGCATCATGATCTGTGACAACCTGGCCGCAATCCGGCAACAGATTGAGCAGGCAGCAATACAGTGCGGTCGCCCTGCGGATGCAATCCGTCTGCTAGCAGTCTCCAAACGGATGCCTCTGGAAGCTGTAGTCGAGGCGGCTCAATGCGGCCAGCTCCTCTTTGGCGAGAACTATCTGCAGGATGCCCTGACTAAGATTGAACAGGCTGACAAAGGGTTGCACTTTCACTTTATCGGCCATTTACAGAGTAATAAAACCAGGCAGGCTGCCGAGTTCTTTCAGATGATTGAGACGGTGGATCGTATCAAGATAGCCCGACTGCTCGATAAACATGCAGCCCATCTGGGAAAGAAACTTGATATCCTCATACAGGTGAACGTGGGACGTGAACAGCAAAAATCCGGGGTACTGCCCGACAAGGCTCTGGATCTGCTGACTCAGGCCGGGCAGCTTGAAAATCTGCGAGTACGCGGCCTGATGACCATGCCTCCCTACGGACAGGATTCCGAGGCCAGCCGTCCATGGTTTGTGCGCCTGCGGCAGCTTGCGGAACAGGCGGCAGCACAGCATCTTTTTTTTGACAATAAACAAGTAGAGTTATCCATGGGCATGTCCGGCGACTTCATGGTTGCCATTGAAGAGGGAGCCACCCTGATCCGGGTGGGTACTGCGATATTCGGCTCCAGACCCTGACCCCATTTTATTTGACCATAACTACATAAGGAAGACGACGGAGAAGGTATGAAGATAACTATGATTGGAACAGGGTATGTCGGTCTGGTGACCGGTACCTGTTTTGCTGAATTCGGCCATCATGTCACCTGTGTGGACAAGATTGAAGACAAGATCAACCAGTTACAAGCAGGCAAAATCCCCATCTATGAACCGGGCCTTGACGCGCTGGTAGCCAAAAATGTCAGCGAAGGACGGCTGCGCTTCACCACTAACCTTGAGGATGCGGTTCCAGAGGCCGAGGCGGTCTTCATTGCGGTGGGTACCCCCTCTTCCAGACGGGGTGACGGCTATGCCGACTTGACCTATATCTATGCGGCGGCAAAAGAAATAGCCTCCTTTCTGCGGGGATATACCATCATAGTTGACAAGAGTACTGTGCCGGTGGGGACTGCCCGCCAGGTGGCGCGTATCATCAGCGAAGAGAATCCCCAGGCTGATTTTGATGTGGCATCAAATCCGGAATTTCTCAGGGAAGGAGCTGCCATCGAGGATTTCATGCGTCCAGATCGGGTGGTTATCGGGGTTGAGTCTGATCGGTCGGAACAACGGCTGCGCGAGGTGTATCAACCCCTGTTCCTGCGGGATACCCCCATTGTCTCCACCTCCATTGAGACTGCGGAACTGACCAAGTATGCGGCCAATGCCTTTCTGGCCGTCAAGATCTCCTTTATTAACGAGATTGCAGCGGTCTGCGAATCCGTGGGTGCGGATGTAACCGCCCTTGCCAAAGGAATCGGTATGGACGGCAGGATTGGCAGCAAATTCCTCCATCCAGGCCCTGGCTATGGCGGTTCCTGCTTTCCCAAGGACACCCTGGCTCTGATGCGTATTGTTCAGGAATATGGGGAGAGTCTGCGCATCGTAGAGGCGGCAGTGGAGGTCAACAGCGCACAAAAGGCGCGGATGGTCAAAAAAATCCGGGATATGCTGGGTGGCTCAGAGGCGGGCAAGACCATTGGTGTCCTGGGATTGACCTTTAAACCGGAAACCGATGATATGCGGGACGCACCCGCAGCGACCATCCTGCCTGCCCTCTTGGAAAAAGGTGCGAGGATCAAGGCTCATGATCCCAAGGGAATGAAAGAGGCAAAAGAGTACCTGCCTGAAGGCATAGAGTATATGGAGAACGCCTATGCAGCCTGCGAGGACAGTGACGCTGTAGTGCTGATGACCGAGTGGAACCAGTACCGTGCCTTGGATCTGGCAAAAATAAAAAAAATAATGCGGGAACCGGTCTTCATTGACCTGCGCAACGTCTATGATCCACAGACAATGAAAGATCTGGGATTCAGCTATGTCGGGGTGGGAATTAAATAGGAAAACAACTGGAAGTCAAAGGTCAGAAACAGATTTGTGTTTTTGTCCTTTAACTTCCAATTTTCGGCTTCCAGAGTCTTGACTCTACTTACCTGGCTTCTGAATCAGCCCCTGCGGGAAGAAGATGCTCGCTTAGCAGCCTTGAGCGGGTTAATACGAATCTTGGCAACCTTAATTTCAGGCTTGACATGGGTGGCAAAATTACACATTCCCATACGCCATTTAGCGGCCGGATGCATATATGTCTTACAAAAACTGGTGCTTTCTTCTTCTACAATTCGCTCACAGCCCTCACACTGTTCATCTATCGGCTGGAACGGCCCTGCACTGTATTTTACTTCACTGGTACTCTGCATTCTGCAAACCTCCTGAAAAAATATAATATTTTCCTTGATTCAGAAAAATTTCTTACATAGAATAGTAAAATAAGTGTTTCTGAGTCAACACTTTTAAAAGCACACTATATAAAGAGTATTGAGGAAACTGTCAACTACTTATCCGATTTTCTCAACTCTCGAACGTATCAAACTATTACTCAAACAAAAATAACCGGAGTACATATTATGCCTATTTATGTCTGGAAGGGAAAAAACAGCATGGGCCAGAAGCGTAAAGGAGAGATGGAGGCCGCAGCTGAAAGTGCGGTTCAGGGTCACCTTAAGCGTTTACGAATAACCAATGTTACCATCAAGGAAAAACCCAAGGATATGTTTGAAAATGTGTCCTTTCTCCAGCCCAAGGTCACGGGTAAAGATATAGTTATTTTTACCCGTCAGATGTCCACCATGATCGATGCGGGTCTGCCTCTGGTACAGTGTTTGCAAATCCTCTCAAAACAGCAGGATAATGTGACTTTTAAACGGGCATTGTGTAAGTTGGTGACTGATGTAGAGACCGGTGCCACCCTGGCCGATGGTATGCGCAAGCATCCAAAGATTTTTGATTCCCTCTTTGCCAACATGATTGAGGCAGGGGAACTGGGCGGTATCCTGGACACTATCCTGAACCGGCTGGCCACGTTCATGGAAAAATCCATGATTCTACAAAAAAAGATCAAGGGAGCAATGACCTATCCGGTTATCTGCCTGGGTATAGCCCTCCTCATCACTTCGGTTATCCTGGTTTTTGTTATCCCGGTCTTTGAAAAAATGTTTTCAGATATGGGGGGGGCTCTGCCTGGTCCGACCCAGGTGGTCGTGGATGCCAGTCATTTTTTTAAAGGTAATCTTCATATTGTCATAATTGCCGCAGTTGTGGTAAAATTTCTCTTCAGCAAGATTTACAACTCTGAAAAGGGAAGGATGGCGATTGACCGAATGCTGCTCAATGCCCCTGTTGCCGGAATTCTCATCCGCAAGACTGCTGTTGCAAAATTTACCCGAACCCTCAGCACCATGCTGCAAAGCGGGGTACCTATCCTGGATGCCTTACAGGTTGTCGCCAAAACCGCAGGCAATAAGGTGATTGAGCAGGCAGTCTTTTATACTGCCGAGGCCATTGCCGAAGGCCGTCCCATTGCTGAACCCCTGGAAGAATCCGGTGTGTTCCCCATGATGGTCATCCAGATGATTAATGTCGGTGAACAAGTAGGAGCCCTGGATACCATGCTGGAAAAAATTGCTGATTTTTATGATCAGGAAGTTGACCAGGCTGTGGACAACCTTACGGCCATGCTGGAACCGTTCATGATGGTTTTCCTTGGAGGCATGATCGGTGGTCTGGTTGTTGCCATGTACCTGCCCATTTTCAAAATGGCCGATGGGCTGTAAGAATCTATTGACATTACAAGCACATTTCGTATTATAAAAAATAAAAATACTTAACTATCAAAGGTACTGGAGGTACAGTATGACCCTGACAAAAGCAGACATAGTTCAACAGGTGTATAAGAATCACCCTGCCCTGACCAAAGCAGAGGCGGCAAAAGCGGTTGAGACCTTTTTAGCAATCTCTAAGGCAACCTTAATCAAGGGCGAAGACCTTCTCTTGAGCGGATTCGGCAAGTTTAATGTCAAGGATAAAAGATCCCGTCGGGGACGCAATCCCCAGACTGGTGATGAACTGATCCTGGATGCCAGACGGGTTGTGACCTTTAAGCCCTCCGGCATCCTCCGTACCAGGGTAAACGGCAGTTAGTAACACTGTCGGCAACTGAAGCGGGCAGAACCTGTCCCGCTTCAGTCCGATGTCTACCGACCTTCATCTTGGTTCGCCCTCAAACGTGTCCTCCCCTGCCCTCTATAACCGGATTTACATCAACGAGATTAATCTCAAAGATACCAGTTATCAACTGACACCTTTTCCTCCAGCGGAACCAGACAAACGACTCAAAGAGGCTATCCGCTGCCATGGAATCCTCCACCCCCCCCTCTTACTGGCACGGGAAAACCAGCCTTATATTGTTCTGTCTGGAAGAAAAAGGATAGAGGCTGTCAGCAACGAGTTGGATGAAAGCATTCCAACTCTGGTTCTCAGCACCCAACAGCCGTTGCAGATTTTTTCCCTCCTTTTACATTACCTGATGATCGGCTCTCGCCTGACCCCTGTTGAGCAGGCTGTATTTTGTCAAAAGGCCCTGGACTCTCTGTCCATGGATGAGCTGCTTCCCCTGCTCCCTGTAATGGGGTTGAAGGAAAAACCGCATATTGCCTCTCAGCTAATTGCTTTACTGGAGTTGGAAAACAGGGTTCTGATAGGGCTGCACAGTGGCTGGATATCACTGCGGGCCGCAAAGAAAATAGCAGTGCTGCCCAAGCCAGACCAACAGGTACTCTGCCAATGGATTAAGCAATTGCAGCTTGGCGGGAGTAAACAGCAAAAATTCATTGACTTGGTTCATGAGCTGACCCAACGTCACCAGGTCAATGCTGAAACACTGCTTGCACAGTGGGGGGAAAGGGGACAAGAAAGTCAGCTCAACGGACCGCAACAAGGGGCTTCACTCCTCAACTGGCTGCAGGAACAGTACAGCCCCTCACTGACGGCAGCAGAAAAACAGTTCAGGGAATTCTGTAAGCAACTTGGACTGCCCCCCGGAGTTGAGGTCACGCATACCCTCTCTTTTGAAGATAAAGAGTTGCGCTTGAGTATTGATTTTAGCAGCAAAGAAAAACTGAAGGAAAAGTGGGCGCAGATACGACCGTTGATCGACGAGTGTCAACCCCTTGGAAAATAGCGGATATCAATCTCAGATCTATTTTGAACTATTGAACGATTACAACCATTCCTGCATCTGTCCAGCCAGCAGTCCTTGAATCAGTACATCTTTACCAACCGGCTCAACGGTCATCCCGGTAAGGGTTGGCACTATCTCACTGCTGCCGATCTCGTACCCGGCAATAACCGGGGTACCCGTATCACCAATAAACCAAGGGGCGGTAAAGAGAAAAACCTGATCCACCAGGCCGAACCGTAAGAAAGAACCATGTACCGCAGCCCCGCCTTCCACCAGCACTGAACAGATCCCTTCCTTACCCAAACGCTCCAGCACCTGAGTCAGGATCAGCTGCCCCTGTGCATCGCTCTCCACCCGCTGAACCACCACACCGACCTGTTCAAGCTTCTCCTGCTGTTCCCTGGAGGCCTGCTGGTCACAGAAGAGCCAGGTTTCGGCATAGGAGTCCTGCGCAATCATCTTGGCGTACAAAGGCAGGCGAAGCTCGCTGTCCAGAATAACCCTGAGCGGGTCTCTCCCCTCTATCCCCAATCGGGTGGTCAGGGAGGGGTCGTCTATCAGGGCGGTGCCGATCCCTATCAGGATCGCATCCAGCCTGTCCCGTAGCTGATGCACCCTTTTTTTTGATTCCGACCCGGTGATTGGGCCGCCAAAACCACGTTCCCGGCTGATCTTGCCATCCAGACTCATGCCCGCCTTCATCACCAGCCAGGGAAGACCGGTGGTAACGTGTTTGAGAAAGGGATAATTGAGTTGCCGGCACTCGTCCTCCAGAACACCGCATTCCACAGCAAGACCTTGTGCCTGAAGAAAATCAGCCCCGCCCTCGGCAATGGGGTTAGGGTCTGCCATGCCGATGACCACCCGATCAATGCCCGCTGCCAGTACTGCCCTGCTGCAAGGCGGTGTTTTCCCGGTATGATTGCACGGCTCTAGAGTGACATAGATGGTTGCGCCTCGACAGTCATCCCCGGCATCGCTGATGGCATTGATCTCTGCGTGGGGGGTTCCGGCCCGACGATGGTAACCTTGACCCAAGATACGGCCATCCCGGACTATAACCGCTCCCACGATAGGATTGGGCGATGTCCTGCCCAGCCCTTTTTCAGCAAGCTCAATGGCAAGCAGCATATAGTCTTGATCCTGCTGCTTACGGTGGGAGTACTCCTCACTCACAGTCGCGTTCACCAAGGAACTGCTTCAACTCATCCATAAACTCGTTCACGTCTTTGAACTGCCGATACACTGAGGCAAAACGGACATAGGCAACCTCGTCAAGCTCGGGCAAGGCCTCCATGACCCATTCACCGATCAAATTGGTCGAAATTTCCTTACCACCCACCTCCTGCAGCCGTCGCTCTATTTCATCAACAAAGGTATCAATCTCTGCCATGCTCACCGGTAGTTTTTCACACGCTTTTTCCAGGCCGAGGATTATCTTGCCCCGGTTCCACTGCTCCCGGCGACCATCCTTCTTAATGAGCATGGGCAGCATCATCTCGATACGCTCGTAGGTGGTAAAACGCTGCTCACAGGAACCACAGGCCCGGCGGCGCCGGGTTATGGTCTTGTCCTTGTTGAGACGGGAGTCAATTACCCGGTTGTCGAGATGGTCACAGTAGGGACATTTCATGGGTTAATTGACAGCCTCAGCTAAGCAGAGCCTCCCGCTCAATCTCCGGGTACAGGG
>DAOVTM010000222.1 GCA_030633145.1 Desulfobulbaceae bacterium | reverse complement strand
CCTGTCCCCTGGTATGTTGAAACAATACCTGGGCTATTTCATCGCGCTCAAAACAGGAGGTGTTGAATAGTTCATACCGCAGCCTGTACTTTTTGGTTGCAACCTGCTCATAAGCATCACGGACTTCACGGAACCGTTCTGGATGCAGATCCGGTGGAAAGGCACGAACCCCATCCAGCCAGGCCTTTTTGACAGTTTCATCATCAGCGTCTTCAGGGATTTCCAATACAGTATAGGGTGATTTCACGTTTCAGCTCCAAAAGTCCAGTTCAAAAGTCATCAAAATCATCAAAATCAAGTTTATCAAGCAGTTCAAGCATATTACGCTGCGCTTCCGCACTACCGGGCTTGCCTGATCCCGGATTACCCATTCCACCCATCCTGTCGAGCATTCTGAAAAATTCTTGCTTCATATATTCCTCTTCACTGTCATCAATCTGCACTCCACTGTTTGCATGACAGTTTGTACGACATTTATTATAGAGTATCTCTACCCGCTCAAGCAGAACAGGATCACCGCCAAACATGGCTATTCCCATGATTTCATCAAGAGAATAGATAATGCTCTCAGTGACATTTTTTCTCCCATTCCCTGTTTGAGCAACAATCAGCATATATTTGAAAAACTTATAATCCTCCTCTGTCCCTGCTGCCAACTGGCTTGAGGCAATCTTTTTGAGCTGTGGATAAAGTTCGGCTGCCGCCAGAGCCTCGGCCAAATCCCTGGCCTTTTTGGGAGGCCAGGAACGGTCAAGAGCCTTGTTGAAATATTTTTTCATGGACAAAAAGCACTCTTTCAGGAACTTCCCTTCCTCCTTTTGGCTGTTCTGCTGCCAGAGAATAATGTCATAGAATTCATCCAGGTCAATGTCAGCAGCCTGAGAGGTTCCCCGTAAGGTCTTGTCAAAGTCCTTGATACGCATTTTGGGCAGCCCCATTCGTCTGACTTCCATGGCCGAGAGCAAGGTACCCATAAAAGGCGAGGAAACATACGTTTTACTCTCTGCAAGCAGGGCATCTCCTTTTTCTTTCTGCTTCTGTACATAGGCCAGCATGGCATGGGCAATGATTGAACGTCCAGCCAGGGTTCGACTGCGAATATCCGAATCAACCGCATCAAATTCTTTAATTGCGAGATGGTATTTTTTCTGCCGACAGAGTTTATAGCCATGGGAAAAGTGAGCATTCGCCAACAGCTCTTTACACCTGGTGTTGATGGGGTCAATTTTGAGTAAGCGGTTGGCAAATCGTGCCGCCTTTTTAAAGGCATCCCGTTTCTCTGATGCCTCTATGGCCTTGAGAAGGAACTCAATATCGTCTGGAAATTGTTCCAATGCCCTGTCTATCAACCTATAGGTTTTTAAAGACGATCCTTGAACTTGGCTGGTTTCAATAATCTGCAGCCACACCTCACGATCATCTGGATCCAACTCGATGGACTTCAGAAGCCTGAACAAGACCCTGTCCTTAGTTAATCCTTCCTGCGTCCAGGGAGGGGGTTCTTCTTGCAGTGTTAACTCAACCTGCTTTCGCAGCACCAAAGCCTTTCGCAGGGCATAATCAGGGGTATTCTTTGGTAATCGGTCAAGATAATCATCCCATTCTTCAACCGCTTCGAGCGGCTGATGATCCACTTCATAGAACAGAGCATACAGTCTGGAGAGATCCTTCTTGCTGTATCCAGCAGTTGATTTTTTAACAATACGATGATCTGGATCAGGACATTGAATGAATAAACCAGAAACAATTTCTTTCAGCTCCTGTGCAGGGAAGCATTCGGCATACTCAAACAGCAAGGAAAGAATTTTTTCATAGTCAGTCCTGCCCGTATTCAAGAGTTCACTCAGAAACTTCCCCTGCTCCTGGTTTAATCGTGCTGCTGTGAGCAGGGAATCAAAACCTGCTGTTTCTCTGGCAGCGACCAGCCGGTCAACTTTGCCCTTTGCATCAAGTCCCTGCGATGAAAAAATATCAATGAGAGGGTAATAGGGAGAATTTTTGGGGATTTTTTGCAAGATCGTATCAGCTTGGGTTGGATCGTTTTCCAGTTGCAGCAGACCACCTATCAGGAGACGGAAATTCCGATAGGGTGAACGGAAAGGTATTTTTTTCAATGCCCTGGATGCCTGGTCAGGATCTCCAGAAAGGAAAGTTCCGAGCAGTGTTTGCGCAAGTGGATAATGGGAGATTATAAGACTTTCCTCTGGCAGCAGCTCCAGGCACTCCTTGTCACCGGATAAGAGAACTGCGGCAAAGAATTCATCCAGCACTGCCTTTGCCGAGGAAGTCAGTGACTCAATATTGTCCTGATAGACAGTCACAGCTTCAGAATACTTATGACACTGACAGAGCAGGGATATTTGCTGAATCGGTTCAAGCGATACCTTACATGTATTCTCCATGCTGCGCATAATAGCAATGGCCTCGCTGAACATTCCCTTTTCCACGAGTTCTTTAATGCGCTGTTGATACGCCTGGACGAGTAATCTGTTTGCCTCCTCCCCTGGTTGTCGTACAGCAAACTCTCTACAATACGGTATCGCATCCGCATACTTACCAATACCAATAAGCTGTTTTCCCGTATTGCGTAACTGGGTACTGTTCAGCTTGGAGAGGTTGACTTTCTTTTTTCGGTTGCGAGATTTTTTCTTTTTACGGGCTGCCATGGATTTAATTTGTTAATCTAAATGAATAAAAAGGAAAAACTGTCCCCTTTTGGTTGCCAGTGGTTAAGTGATTATCCGAATAACTTATATGATTTTTATTAAATGGTCAACTCCCTGGAAAAGGGGGCAGATTTATTATGTCATCATAGAAAATTCACTATAATAATGAAGCAATTTACGTATCCTTGTTAAATTTTATGGAAAACATCCTGTTGTTTCAAGCTATGCTGACACGCCGTAGGGTGCGTTTCACGCACCGAAAACGGTTTGAACCATACCCCAGCGGATAAATATCACGGTTCGTATTGATGCGAATATGGTCATGGTGCATGGAATGCACCCTACCCGGTTGCCCGATTAACCATACATTGTAAAGAGGA
This sequence comes from Desulfobulbaceae bacterium, assembly GCA_030633145.1. Taxonomy (GTDB): domain Bacteria; phylum Desulfobacterota; class Desulfobulbia; order Desulfobulbales; family Desulfobulbaceae; genus DAOVTM01. Next base: position 3,725 of record DAOVTM010000222.1, on the reverse strand, counting down.
TACACAAAAAGCATGTCCTCTGTGGTTAAAACAGACCTCGTAAAAACAAACAACAGGAATTTGAAGACTTACATGTTTTCAGTATATTCGCTCATAATTGGACAATGGTCGGTCTGAGCAATGAGTTGTGAGGGGTGAGAAATGAGGGTTCGCACGACGTTTTCTCAGTACTCGATACTCATAACTCATTACTCGAAACCACTCTATTGCATTTGAAAAGTGTCCAATAATCAGCACGAATTCAAAGTATGTTAACGATGTCTGTAAAAAAATTCTTCATACCCGATGAAGATCAACAGCCGCCAATACCTCAGCCCTTTTTGGCAGGTGCTGTGGCCTGTTTTTCAGCAGCTTCCGCTGTGGTTATGATTGATCCTCTGTTCACCTTGATGCGAACACCGTCAGCTATCTCCATGGTCACTGTGGAATCGGTCAAGCCAGTGATCTTACCGTGAATCCCTCCTCCGGTCAGTACCTTTGCCCCTTTTTTCAGCTCATTTAAAAACTGCTGGTGTTGTTTGGCTTTTTTCTGCTGGGGCCGAATCAAGAGAAAATAAAACACGCCAAAGATCAAAATAAGGGGGAGAAACGAGGCCATGCCGCTTGCAGCCGGTGAAGCTGCGGCTCCCTGTGCATACGCTATTCCAGTCATCAAAAAACCTCCATATTGGTATTTATATAAAAAACAGTATCAAAAATATAAACTATAATCATATTGGAGTATATGACAACAGCTCATCAGGCAAAAAATTAAAAATAGTCAATATTCCGGCCAATGTCAGGCCACAGGGGCTGTCTTTTCCCGCTGATCATAGAAGGTTGCACGAAACTCTGGAAACCGATTTTCCATGATGGCCGATCGCATATCAGCCATCAACGAGCAGTAATAATGCAGGTTATGGATGGAGTTGAGCTGGTAGGCAAGGATCTCCCGGTTCTGAAAGAGATGGCGCAGGTATCCCCGTGAATAATTCCGGCAGGTATAACAGCTACATCGCTCATCCAGTGGTCCCTGGTCTTCTCGGTGTCGACTATTTTTTATAACGACCCTGCCACTGGAGGTAAAAAGGGTACCATTGCGAGCGTTACGGGTGGGCATGACGCAGTCAAACATATCCACTCCCCTGTAAACCCCTTCCACAAGATCCTCAGGAGTCCCCACTCCCATCAGATACTTTGGAAACTCGTCTGGCAGCAGGTGTACCGAGGCATCCAGCATCTCGTGCATCAACTCTTTGGGTTCACCAACAGACAGCCCCCCCATGGCATAGCCGTCAAAACCAATATCAATCAGCTCCTGGGCTGCCTCCTTACGCAACTCAGGATACATCCCGCCCTGGAGGATACCGAATAACAACTGGCCGCTGTCTGACTGAGCCTCCCGGCAACGTCTGGCCCAGCGACTGGTCAAGGCGGTGGCCTGGGAAGCCTCATCAAAAGTTGCTGGATAGGGGATGCAGGTATCGAGCACCATCATGATATCAGAACCCAATGCCTCCTGGACATGGATCACCTTTTCTGGACTCAAGAAGAGTTTTGAGCCGTCAATATGGGATCTGAACTCGGCCCCCTCTTCCGTAATTTTAGCCAGTTTGCGCAGACTGAATATCTGAAACCCACCGGAATCAGTAAGGATCGGCCCGTCCCAGTGCATGAACCCATGCAGACCACCAAAGGAGCGAACCAGCTCATGGCCGGGGCGAATAAAGAGATGATAGGTATTACCCAGGATAATCTGCGCACCAAGCTCCAGCAGGTTTTCCGGTGTGACCGCCTTGACCGTTGCCAGGGTACCCACCGGCATGAAGATCGGGGTCTCAAAGGTTCCGTGCAAGGTGGTTACCCGACCGCATCGGGCCGGACAGTTGGAGGACTGGTGGAACAACTCGTATGGAGAGGATGCTTGCATGATGTTGAATTTCCTTGTAGTTAGAAAACTGTTTTGCTATATTTAGTTGAAAGCGGTTCCTGTTATGGAGCCATAAAGCTGTTGGTGACACTGTTTATATAAGCCTGTTTCCTTTTTTCAGCCACCTGTCAGCTCAAAAAAAATTAAAAACTGAAAAAAAAATGTATATTATAATTGGTGTTCTGGTAGCAGTTGCGGTTGGAGCCATAGCCTTTTTCCTGATTTCAAAAAAGAAAAAAGCTATGTCAAAAGATAGCGAGATCGAATCCGCTGCTGGAGAAGTTGCTGAACTGGCTGGGGATGATCTTGAGGAAGTCGAAGAAGTTAAGGAAGTTGAGACAGTTGCTGAAGTTACGGAAGAGAGTAGCCCGGACGATATCCCGCCTGAGAGCGAACGTACCGACGAGACAATCACTGTTTCCCTTGAAAGTTATATTGAGCGGCTGTCAGCGTTCAAAGCGCAGCAGATGGCAGCCTTGAATGCGGCAATGGACGACAGTAACCCAAAAAAACGGGAAAAATTGCAGGCTGTAGTTGTCTCGATTACCAGGGCACTGACCTTTCCCGAGCAAAACCTTGAGCGGGAAATACAGACCCGCCGGGACGCACTGGCAGCCCTGAAGGAGATGCGTGACCAGGAGGTGCTGGACAGCAGCGAGTATGACAGTGCCGCAGATGGCATCCTCACCAATAGCACAGAAGAGGCTGAGCAGATCCTTGACTCGGTTATCAAACAGAACATTCCCCTCTCAGCTCTTGCCTCCTTTCACAGTGCCTCTCTTGCCCAGTGCCGTATGGATTTCAGCCGGGCAATGCCCCGCTTTGACAAGGCTGTTGAGCTTGAAAAGGATAACACTGACTATCTCCGTTCCAGTGGACTGCTGGCTCGCAGGCTCTATCAGCATAAAAAATCCCTGAGCCGTTTCATGACCCTGGAGAAACTGTTGGCCGAACAGAAAGAAGACAACTTGGAGCTGGCCCTGGCTCGACGGGAGCTTGCCTACAGCGCAGCCCTTTTCGGCAAAAACAAGGAGGCTGGCATCTATTATAAAAAGTCCATGGGCAGTATTGCAAGGCTGGCTGGTAAGGACAGCCCGGATATGGGCATCTGCTGGTTCCAGATCGGAGAACTGCAGGAGAGTCTGGGTAAATATGAACAGGCGGAGGAGCCGTATAAGACAGCACTGGCCATTATGGACAAGGCTGGTGACGAATCTGTACAGGCTGATATTCTGGACAAACTGGCTCGGCTTCATGTGGAACTTGAAGCAGAGCCTGAGGCGATTATCCTCTTTGAACGTCTCGCCGGAATTATGGTAAAGGCACCGCAACCGGATCAAGCAGGGTTGATTATCGTCTATAATAATCTTGCCGAGGCCTACAGGATTTGCGGCAAATACGATGATTCAGAGAACTATTATAAAAAGGCACTGACCCTTACTCAGGAACTGCGCGGTCCGGAACATGCGGCAGTTGCCAGTATTTACCAGGAGCTGGCAAAGCTGGCAGAACGGCAGAGAAAGCCGGAAATGGTACAACAGTATTCAAAACAGGCCGCAGTCATCTTTGATCTTATCCTTAAGGCCCAGGAGGCTGAGGGAGAATCAGAGGACGTGCTGACACTGTAACGCCTATGGTGACACGACCATCACAACAAAAAATGATTATGACAATACCATATACTGAATGTTATGTTGCTCACAGGTCTCTGCAATTTTCCCGGCCTCATCACTCATCTCGCTGGGAAAACGAGCATCGCTATCAGTAAATACCACGGCATGCGGTGGCAACCTGTTATCGGCCATTTTTCCAACAT
>DAOVTM010000319.1 GCA_030633145.1 Desulfobulbaceae bacterium | reverse complement strand
GGTATATAATTTGCCATAATCCGAATAGATAAAAACCCCTTTAGGGGTTCTTCTGGTAACAAAAGCCCCTTCCAGGGGCTCTCACGAAGCCACCGGCTCTGCCGGTGGAGATTCACTTATATACAGAGAACATTATCAGTTTTCTCTGTTTCTCAGCTATCCTTTTCCAAAGAACATTTTAAAGGATACTGGTTTTTTCTGGCTATCTGATGCACTTGAGCCAACTTAATTCATCCCTTGCCACACGGAGAGGTTCTTGCAATCCCTTTGCCCTTGTTATGGACATTGAGCATAATAGAGGTGGCCTCAGTAACATTTTTACTAAAAACTGTCTCCAGAACCATGACCACAAAATCCATGGTGGTATAATCATCATTATGGAGCAGAACCTTGTACAGGGGAGGTTCTCGTAAATCTTCCCTCTCTTTGACCGCTGTTTCTTCTTTATTTTTTGACTTTATATCTGACATTTTTCCTATTTTTTCTGTGTCCATCTGCGTAATCTGCGTAATCTGCGGATAATAATGTAATGCTCAATTCAGAATTTGCAAGTTTCTTTACACAGGAGCTGTCAACATGGAGATAATCAGGTGCTGCAGCACCGTATCAGCACTGATAGGTGAACCCTTGAGCCGCATCTCAGCACCAAGGAGCAGGTGTTGCCAGCGGATAAGGGTCGTGATTTGAAAACCGGAAGCGGTCTTAAAGCGCATGTACAGGGCAAAGGGATGTCCTTTCAGCTCCTTTTCCCACTGTTCATTTTTCCGTAACCCGGGAAGTCGCTCCTCAAAAAGATTGGGGGGCATGTTGCCTCGGATGCCGTATTTTTGCTGATCCTGCAGGATGCGAAAGAGGAGCAGGGTACGGGTGAAGTTACGCAGGGTTGCCAACATTGCCAACCCGTGCATGCCGTTATCCAGCAGACGGTTGAGGATCAGCAGCCCCTGTGCCAGTTGTTTGTCACCAATGGCCTGGGTCAACTCAAAAAGAGCCTCCTGTCTGGTGCGTCCCACCATAGTGTTGAGGTCGTTGATCGTAATCTGTTCCCTGTCGCCTGCATAGAGAGCCAGTTTCTCCGTTTCCATAACCACCGCATCAGGATAAAAGCCGACCCGTTCAAATAACTGTTTGCCCACCGCAGGAGCCATGGACTTACCCATCTTTTTCAGGGTCGCGTTAACCAGCTCCCAGAGGACGGATTCCTGAACTTTTTTTGCCTTGGCACTCACTCCGCTATCAACGGATAGATCAATAACCGTAAATCTATCCTTGATAAATTTATAGAATTTCTTCCGTTTATCCACCTCTTCCGCAAGGAGGAGGAGAATGCTGGTCTCAGGAATACCTGCCTCTAAAACCTTTTGCACCATTTCCGTGGGGTCACCAGCAGTTGTTTTTGCCTTGGCAGGTACTCCCTCTCCGCTTTGCGCAAGCAGTTCCCTTGTCCAAGCCAGTTTTTCAGCGGGTTTGGCAAAGGTGAAGCATTTTTTCCAGCGGGTCGCAGAAAGTCCACCCGGATCATCCTCCGGGTCAGTGCTGTCCAGCCCGCCCGCTTCCATCATCGCTCGCAGATAGCCTGCGGCCTGTTCCGCCTTATCATCATTCCATGCCTTGACCGCCCTGTTCCAGAGCGATTTAGCAACCTTTTTGGAGTGAAACAGCCTGGAGTTGTTGACTCTATATACCTGGTTGCCAGGCAGGAGACTGAAACTGCGCATCCGGGACAGGGTGCTGTTAATATTTTCAGTATCACCGTCAATGGCATGGACGGTGCCGCTCTTGCCGCACAGAGCCTCGCTCAGCCGGTCTGCTGTCTGCTGACAGAGAAACCTGCCCCCTATGAGCAGGTAGAAGGGAGAAATCTCTCCTCCCTGAATCTGCTTGAGGAGTCCATTTATTTTATTTCGTTGAATAACTGGCACTTGAGTTCTGGCAGCAACATAAGGTGCGCGCTGCGCACCCTACACTCTGTCTCCTGTTTCCTGTCTCCTGTATTCGTCCGCTCGCGCTACAATAAACTCCTTCCAGGATGGATCATTATAGGCATGGGCAATGGTGAAAATATCCTTATCCCCCCGCCCTGACATGTTGATGATGATTGCCTGGTCTTTACGCATCTTTGGAGCCTCCTTGATTGCCTGGACAAAGGCATGGGCTGATTCCAGAGCCGGGATAATTCCCTCAGTGCGCATGGCCATGGTCAGTGCCTCCAGTACCTCTGCATCGGTTGCAGCCTCAAAACGCACCTTACCCTGGTCTGCCAGATCCGTGAGAATCGGGGAAACACCGACATAGTCCAGACCTGCCGCTATGGAGTGGGTGTCCAGCATCTGGCCGTCCGAGTTTTGGAGAAACATGGTCTTATATCCCTGGGCAACCCCTGGGGCTGCCCGGTCACCGACCATCCTGGCGGCATGCTGGTCAGTGTCAATGCCTTTGCCGCCAGCCTCGACCCCAATAAGTTCCACGTCCGCCTCATCGAGAAAACCCTGGAAGATACCCATGGCATTGGAACCACCACCCACGCAGGCATAGACCCGATCCGGCATCCTGCCATGCTGGGCAAGGATCTGTTTATGAGCCTCCATGCCGATGATGGACTGGAACCAGGCCACCATTTCCGGGAATGGATGGGGTCCACAGACCGTACCCAGGACATAGTGGGTGGTGTCCATGGAGGTAACCCAGTCACGAAATGCCTCGTTGATGGCATCTTTGAGGGTTTTTGATCCATCGGTCACCGGTACCACTGTGGCACCCAGTTTCTCCATCCAGAAGACATTGGGCCGCTGCCGAGACACATCTTCCTCACCCATATAAATAGTGCAGTCAAAACCGAAACGGGCTGCCATGGTGGCAGTGGCGACTCCGTGCTGGCCGGCACCAGTCTCGGCAATGACCCGTTTTTTGCCCATCCGCTTGACCAACAGTCCCTGGCCCATGACATTATTGGCCTTATGGGCTCCGGTATGGTTGAGATCCTCCCGTTTGATATAGATTTTGGCTCCGCCAAGATGCTGAGAGAGGTTCTCGGCAAAGGTCAGGGGGGTTGGTCGGCAGGAGTAATTCGCCATCAGATCCACATACTGCTGCCAAAATCCCTTGTCTGCTCTGGCAGTCTCATAAGCCTTGTTCAACTCCGCAAAGGTCTGATAAAGTACCTCCGGGATAAAGGCTCCGCCCCATTGTCCAAAATATCCTTTTTTCATGTTTTTAATTTTATTTATATTTTATTTTTATTATCTGGGTTTGATTCTAATGTATTCGCCTGGTTACGCCTGCGGATGACCCGGCCTACGCTCCTGCTTCTGTATCGTGTTTCCTGTCCATTTGTAACCTGCATGCTGTAGCAAAATCCTCAGGGAAATGGCCGCTGATATACCGCTGCTGTGCCTCACTGAATGCGCCCATGGACCATGGCAGTTTGGGCAGAAACGAATAGAGCAGCCTCTGGTCATTCCGTACCCCAATACGTTTTGAAAACTCCAGCGAGGTGACCATTTTTACCCCCAGTCCGGCAAAGATATGCTGGGCAGTGAGGATGGCACCATCAATGGATGTCCTGATCTCCGTATCCGCCTCCAGCACGTTACCCACCGGCTCTCCCTGGAGATCAGCCGTCACCAGTAATTGCAGTTCCCACTGGGAGACCTGAGCCTTGGGAACAAAGAGCATCACATTACCATCCGCATATACAATCAGGCTCTTCTCGGCCTCCTGATTATTGTCAGGACGTTCGTTTTCCCGAATACAGCTAATATAATCGTTGAAAAAATCACTGCCATGTTCTTTTTTATATGCTTCTATGACCTCAGCGATCTGATCCCCGCAACTGTAACTCATTCCCCTGCTGCCGTCCAGTAATTCAACATCATGGGGTACCATGGCAAACTGCTGATGAATCATCTGGTGGGAGGCGTGCAGTCGATAGCCGGAACCGGAAAAGTCATAACCGAAATTCCAGCCCCAGAGGGTGGCAGGGTGGCTGTCATGACGTGCCACTGTGGTAAGTACCTCTTTACGCAATTTTTCAAGCTGTTGAACAGTCAGTGCTTGTTGTTCATCAGGTACCTCTACCCCCACCTTATCGGCCAGGGTGACATACATCCGCTGGTAATAGAGATGGCGTAACCCTTGCATATCCTGTGAAGACAGGTCGGAAGTCCTGTAGCGGACAGCATCATGGGCCATATTGGCGGCAAAATGACCCCAGGGGATATAGGAGTTACGACGGAGGTACTCAAAGATATGACTCTCCCCCTTCAGGTAATGGCCGACAATCTCACTGCTGCCTTGGGTACCGGGACGCAGCACCATGACCACCTTATACTGATCCGGCAGAAACGGGTTGTTGGCAATGGTCTCAAACAGCTCAAGGTCATCAATCACCGGTCGGACACCCCTGCCCCTCTTCTTGTATTTCAGGCCTGTGGGCTGGTCAGCACGGTCAAAGAGCAGTTCACAAGAGATCCGGGCCAGCAGAACAAGCTCTTCCCTGTCCGTGGAGTTGGCCGCAAGATCATAGCGGGTCGATTGAGGAAGATTCCTGTAGAGGGTTTCCAGCTGACCACTGTCAACGACTCCTGCCAGGCTGGCACGCAGAGAGCTTTCAGCCGGTGGTTCAACCCTGAACAGCTCCGGCCTGTTGACCCTGGCCTCTGCCCAGCCAGAATCAATAAAAGTAGCCCCTCGAAAGGAGAAGGGGTTGGCAATTTCATAGATCCAGGTTCCATGCTCCACCTCCACGTCCCCGGGGGGGAAATTGGCTCGGTTGTCATGGATGGTGCCATCGGGCAGGGTTCCTAGAGGAATGGGGAAATCCTGATCCCGTAAATTACGCACCCGGTATCCGGGCCGATGAATACCGACCCGGAAACTGCCCTTTGGTGTAACGCAGGTTCTCAGCATTATGTTTGCCAGTGAGAGAAAAGAGTAAAAATTGAAAAAAGAGTTGTGCAGAGCTGATTTTTGTTGTCATAATAG
>DAOVTM010000147.1 GCA_030633145.1 Desulfobulbaceae bacterium | reverse complement strand
GCTGACAACGGCTATAGTATCAACTTTTTTAGCCGTGATGAGTTGAACGGGGTAAGCGGGGTCTCGACCTCGGCAGCCGTTCTCAAGGCCATTGGAGCAAAAGGCGTTGCCGAGCCAGCCGCTGTCCTGGCCTCGGGTGGCGGAAGGCTGCTGGTAAAAAAAATGAAATGGGCTAATGTGACCATAGCCATTGCTGAAGGTACCATAAAAAAATGAATACAACAAATCAACCGGGAATTCTGTCTGTCGTTGGCACCGGCCCAGGTGCAGCCGACCTGATCACTCCACGGGCTCGCAAGGTCATTGAGGCTGCCGACATCATAGTGGGCTACAAAACCTACCTGGACCTGATAACCGACTGTATCAGTGAGCAGCAGGAGGTCATCTCTTCGGCCATGATGCAGGAGATTGATCGCTGCCGCAAAGCACTTGAGCTGGCCGATGCTGGTAACAGGGTGGCTCTGGTCTGTGGCGGGGATCCCGGCATCTATGCCATGGCAGGGCTGGTCTATGAGCTGGTGCAGGAAACTGGCAGCAGTAGTACAGTCAACATCATCCCCGGAATTGCCGCCCTCAACTCCTGCGCCGCCATTTTGGGTGCGCCCCTGATGCACGATTTTGCGGCCATCAGTCTCTCAGACCTGATGACCCCATGGGAGGTGATTGAAAAACGGCTCCAGGCAGCGGCAGCAGCGGATTTTGTCACGGTGATCTATAATCCTAAGTCCAAAAAACGTACCAGCCAGATCGTCCGGGCCAGAGAGATCATGCTCCAGCATCGTGATCCCCAGACCCCGGTGGGCATTGTCTCCGCTGCGACCCGTGTTCACGAGACGGTCGGCCTGACCAGCCTGGAAAAAATGCTTGATGAGGAAATCGGGATGCAGTCCACGGTCATCATCGGCAATGCAGCCACCTTTGTCTTTCAAGACAAGATGATTACCCCCCGTGGCTATAAGGATAAATACGGATTACAGCAGGGGAGGAAGTAACCATGCCCAGACTCGGTGCCCATGAATCAGTAGCAGGTGGTCTGCACCTGGCTTTTGAGCGAATTAATCAGGTTGGCGGTGAGGCATTACAAATTTTTACCCGTAACCAGCGGCAGTGGAAGGCCGCACCGCTCAAGGATGAGGAAATATCCGCTTTTAAGCAGGCATGGCAGGAAGCGGATTCCGTACCGGTTGCCTCCCATGCCTCCTATCTCATCAACCTGGGCAGTTCCAAGCAGGAACAGGTAGAAAAATCAGTGAACGCATTTGTCGATGAACTGAACCGCTGCGTTGCCCTGGGTATCCCCCAGGTGGTGTTCCATCCCGGCAGTCATGGCGGGGCTGGGATCGAGACCGGGCTTGCCAATGTGGCGGTCAATCTGGATCGGATCATTGAACAGGGGGGAGACGACTGCGCAGGTGTCACTATCCTGCTGGAGACCATTGCCGGGCAGGGTACCGGGCTGGGGTATCGTTTTGAGGAACTGGCCGATATTTTAGAGCAATGCAGTTATCCAGAGCGGCTGGGAATATGCGTGGACACCTGTCACATCTTTGCTGCCGGATATGATATCCGCACTCCTGAGACCTACGAGGCCACCTTTGCAGAGTTTGAAAAATACATCGGCGTGGAGCGGATCGGCTTTTTCCACCTCAACGATTCTAAAAAAGATCTTGGTTCGCGAGTGGATCGGCATGAACATATCGGCAAGGGCTGTATCGGCCTTGAGGGGTTCCGTCTCCTGATGAATGATCCCCGTTTCAGTAACCATCCCATGACCCTGGAGACTCCCAAGGGGAAGGACTTGATGGAGGATCGGGAAAATCTGGACGTGCTGCGCTCACTGGTTTTGCTGTCCTGATGTGTACGTTAAAAAACATGGACTTTTCCCGCCTGTACTGTTTTTTGCTTCATAGTTCTGGTGCGCACAGCGCACCCTACCCTGCTATACTTTCATTTTTAACTGTTCACTTACATGCGGGATGAAACAGGGGCGCATGATTTGAGGTAAAAAAGGGCGGATCACGCCGCAGGATCGGTGCGATGGCCGGGTGGGTCTTGAACTCCCTGTCAAGAAACTGCCGTACCTTCTGCCGTGACCAACCCCTGGGATGGACAAAATCCGCATACAGGGAAAGATCCCCCTGGTAAAACTCTTTCGTTACCAACCCCGCACTTTCCGGCCCGCCCAGGGGCAGATTAAAGATTGCCAGATTGAGAAAGGTGATCTCCCCGTGGTGGCGGGCGGTAAACTCCAGGGTACGAATAGCTGCTTCTCTGTCTTCCGCAGGGGTTCCAAAGAGGAGATATATATAGGTATGAATGTCCGCTGCCTGCAAGGCCTGCAATACCTTTGCAACCATGTTCAACGCAATCCCCTTTTCCATCCTGTCCAGCACCTCCTGATCCCCTGATTCCAGGCCAAGTTTCAGCATTACGCAGCCGCTCTTGCGTAACTCCCTGCAAAAATTAACATCTGCCAACTGTTGGCTCACCCGTGCAAAACCGTACCAGGGAACGCCGGGTGGATTTGCTATCAACCCCCGCATCAGAGCCGGACTGATGGCGTTATCGAGAAAATGAATGAGCCGGGTTGGGTGTCGCTGCAACAGGGTCTGAATATCAGACAACACCTGCTCCGTTGGCACCGGTCTATAGGGATTTTCCTCTGCGGTTTCCGGGCAGAACAGACATTTATTCCAGTAACAGCCGCTGGATGCCGCATAGGGCAGGATAAAACCGGGTGCCAGATACTCGGTACAGTCATATTGCGGAGCAGCCGCCCTGCCCTGCTCTCCAGAACCGGTCAGCAGCTCAAGCAGTGGTTGCTCACCCGGCCCTGCAATACAATGATCAACCAGTTCCGAGAAGGGATTAGACCATGAATGTCCCCGCATCCAGGAGGTGACCAGTCCTCCACCCAGAATTATTTTAATTCCCGGAAATTCAGCCCGGATAGCACCAATCAGAACAAAAGAGGGAACGGCCTGGCTGAGATAGGTCAGGGAAATGCCAATATACTCGGGCTGCTCTTCTCCAATGAGTGGGAACAGACTGTCCCGAAAATGGGGATAGAAGAGATTGTTCTGGCAGCTCTCTGCCGTTGCCAGCAGGTCATCAGACTGCAATGGAGAGAATTGATCCTGATAATTCGACAGGGAAAGACTCGCCCCATACCTCCTGCCGACCCCGCTTAATACCCGGTTGATGTCGTTTACCGCCCGTTTATAGCGGTCAAGATTACCATACAGGTCTAAGTGCTTCAGGTACTCCGGTTGCTTTGGCTGCTGTAAAGCCGCAATATTATCGGCCAGATGTTTATCCGCCCTCCTTGACCAGGTATCGCTCTGCCCCGAACCCAGCCCCAGCAGGTAATGGAGCGCGGTTCTGTTGCAGTCCAGGCTGGTGCATTGCACCCTGTTTGCCCGAAGAAAACCGGCCAGCCGTCCAATACCTGGTGGTGGTTCACAGTTTTTTGCCAGGGGTGGATAGAGGAGCAACAGCTTCATGATACCCGGTTCAATCGTGCAGGGCCACGGCAAGCTCCCTGCTCAACTCGGTCAGGGAATAGGGCTTTTTGATAAATGAGGCCGCGCCCATGGCCAGGGTTCGGGTCACATCTTCACTGTGGGCAAAACCGGTGGCGACCACTGCCTTCTGGTTGGGATAGATCTCAAGAATTTGCTGATATGTTGTACAGCCATTGATGCCGCTGCCCATGATCATGTCCAGGAGCAGCAGGTCAACCGGCTGTTTCCTGACAAAGCGAATCGCCTCTTCTCCAGAGCTGACGCTTTTGACCTGGTAGCCCAATTCGCTCAGCATTCGGGTGGCAATATCGCGCTGGTTCTTTTCATCATCCACCACCAGGATGAACTGACCGCTACCCCGGAAACTATTCACATCCATCACCTGCCCGTTGTCCTCCATTTTTTCCACGGTAGCGGGAAGAAACAGTTCAAAGATAGTACCCTGGTGGCTGCTCTTAACCCGGACGGTTCCACCATGGTCATCCAGGGTGTTCCAGACAATGGACAGTCCCAGGCCGGTGCCGCTGAGACCCATCACCTTTTTGGTGTAAAACGGTTCAAAGATATGTTCGAGATCCTCCGGTGCAATACCTGAGCCGTTGTCGGCAATAGTGAGGATTACATAGGAACCGGCCTTGAAGTCTGCTTCATCCTTGAGCTGAAAGAGGTTGCTGGTGGAAACCGTGACCCTGCCCCCTTCCTCAATGGCCTCAACTGCGTTGGTGACCAGGTTCATCAGACATTTTCTCAGATGTACAGCAGAGCCTTTGATGTTCAGGAGTTCAGGATCCAGGATGGTGTGGAACTCCACACCTTTCCGTTTAACCTTCTTAAACTCGGGTGAATGGAGGTATTCCTCAACCAGATCGTTCAGGGTGATAATGTCCCGGGCAGCGGCAACACCTCGAGCCACGGTGAGCAGGTCGGCAACCACTGCCGCAGCCCGCTCACCAGACTGCTGGATAACCTCCAACGGTTCACGCAGGTCACTCTCGGGCGGCAGCTGCATCAGGAGCAATTCTGGATAAGAGACAATCCCGGAGAGGATATTGTTGAGATCGTGGGCAACGCCGCCTGCCATCAGGCCAATGGCCTCCATCTTCTTTGCCTGGGCCTGACGGTGCCGCAGCTCATGCTCTGCCCGTTGCACCCTGTTTGCTTCAGTCACGTCATTCAAGGTGATGACCACCCGATCCTCAATCAGGGTATAATCGAACACAACCTCCCTTTCAGTCCCATCTTTACAGGTAACAGTGCGAGTTGCTTTGCTGAGAGAGGCACCGCTTTTGATGGTTTCCGCCATTCTACTTTTCCATTGCTCTATAATCTCGCTCCGTTTTCGTGTATCCCTATACACATTGCGGAACCAGTCATCCACGGTGCTGATATCTTCCATGGTGTAACCATATATCTGTTGCAGGCTGGTATTGAGAAATTCAACCTTACCATCCAGGTGAATAATCCCGATAGGGAGGCGGGTATGGTTGATAAAAAGACGTAAAAATCGTTCATTGTCCAGTGCCTTTTTTTCCAGTTGTTGCCTGTTCATCTCTTCCTGTTGCTTCAGCCAGCCGCGTACCAGAAAGAGGGTATAAAAAAAGAAACAGCCGCAGAGCAGGCCGAACAGCCCCCACCAGAGGCGGATAAAGGAGTTCAGGTGGGCAAGAGCCTGCTTGGTCGGCGTTGCCACCACAATGGACCAGTGATTGCCGGACAGCTTCACTGGAAAATACACCGCCTCTTTCTCCACTGTCACGACCTCTGTGTCCTTGATAAAGTTGTAGCTATAGACTGTCTGACCCTCTTTTCCGGCCATCATTTCATCAGCCATTTCCATGACCGTGGGAAAGTCGGAGGAATTCTCGACCACGGTTCTGCCAGTATGACCGGGTACGGGACAGTACAATTCAATACCTTCCCGGCTGATCATCCAGGCGTAACCCTGCTCACCTATGCGGATATCCGCTACAAATTTTTCAGCCAGTTGTTGAAACGGGATAAGGACAGTCAGGCAGCCGACATACTCCGGTCCGTTGAAGACCGGCACGGAGCAGGCCACGGCCTTATATCCCTGCACAGCAGTAAACACCGTACTGACTATCTTACGGTGCTGTTTCATAATCAGCCGGTTATGCTCCTGCCCGGATACATCCATGCCGATCAGCGACGAGTTGTAGGGAGCAGTGTATTCAATAATACCAGAGGCGGAAATACGAGTTATGGCTGATATTTCTCTCTGGTTAAGGCGGTAAAAGTCGTCGAGTTCCTTTTTGCCGATATCATCCAGGGTGATGACTGAATAATCGCCTGCCAGTACCTCCATGCGGATTTCGTACTGAAGGAAAAAATTTTCTATGCCCTTGGCTGCCTGACCGGCAAGCAGCTTCTGCTGGTTATTGAATTGATCCAGGGTTGCGTGACGCATGGCCTGCCAGGGCAGATAAAAGATAAGCAGGGCAGTGGCCGCAAAGAGGAAAAAGAGGAAAGCTGATTTGAGATACAGGGTGGCTGTTGCTGATCTGTTCATTATGAAACCTTATTGAGCCGATACCAGCGGATAGAGGATGTTGAAAACAAGTTCAATCCCCTCCAGGAGTCCCAGGGTTGGACGTGAAACCAGTTTTTCGTCCACAAGAAAAATTTGCCTGTTCTGTACTGCCCGGATGGTGTGAAAGCCGGGTTCTTTCCGTATCATTTCCAGAGTCACCGGGTTCATCCGCCCCTGTTGGGCCAGGAAGACATCAATCTCCTTTGCCCTGGCCAAAATCCGCTCCTTACCGTAGGCGGCAATGGAGGTTTTTCGCACCTGGGTCGCATCATTGGCGATGTTAATGCCTCCAGCAGACTCCAGGACAAAGAGAGCCATGGATCCAGGGGCAAAGGTCTTCATCCTTTTATGGATCGATTCAAAGTAAACACGCTTGCGATCCTGCATCGGAATATGATCGACCAGCAGTTTTATCTCTGCCAGCTCTGCCCCGAATCGGCCAATCATATTCGCTGCCTCCTGCCGATGCCCAGAGAGGCTGCCCAGGGTGTCCCAGTAGCGGAACAGCCCGTCCATGGACACAGGCTGCAGGGAAACCACTGCAACCCCAACCTGCTCAAGGCGTTGCACCAAGCGGGGATAGGCTCGGCTGATCATGGGACGAATCAGCACCAGATCCGGGTGCAGAGCCAGCAGTCGTTCTGTATCGTCCCGGAAACTGAGCCGGGGCAGGTCGGGAAGCCGTTTATCGTTGCGGCCTACTGCAACAATCAGAGAACCCGCCCCCATATCTATCAGGTTGCGGGTGTGGGCGGCATAGAGAGAGATGATTCTGGTAAACGGCCTGTTCACCAGCACGACCTTACCCTCCTGGTCGATGATTGGTACAGCCGTAGCTGAACCGGTAATGGTCAGGAGGGTGATGAGGGTGAAAAGAAGCTGTGTTAACCTGTTGAACGTTATCCTGTTGAACATAAGGCTTCAATGATGTATTTATCTATCAGTTTTTTTTGTGGTGATCTGTGGAGCAGGCTTTGTCTTGATTTTTTTTCGTTGTCGAGACCCGCTCTCCTGTCTGGCTCGGGTGACATATCCGGCCAGTGCGCCGCCGCCGGTGGTCAACAGCAACAGACCAAAGGTGGCAAACTGGCTGTACAACATGATAATGCCAATGGCAAGGAGAGAGGCGAACGCTGCCCCTGTCTTGAGGCTAGCCGCAGTATAGACCCGCCTGGTTTCACGGAGCAGCTGTTTATGGCTCTTGTTGACCAGCCTGGTTTTCTGCCGCTCGGCATTGACCCGGATCTTTTCCCGCTCCCTGGCGTGTTCCTCTTTGACGGTGTCCATTTCCAGGCTGTGCGCCTGAAAGGCAATGGACTGGAACCAGAAGGCGGCCAGGACGGAGAAGCCCGCAGCCAGGGCAACGATGATCACCACCATCTGCGGTTGCTCGGGATTGAGCTGGATGGCAGTGTAACAGAGTGCTGCCGCCACCATCTGGATAACAATTATTCCGGGAAGAAATTTTAGCATCAGAGTCACCGATTGTGATTTGATTTAGAGAACTATACACTATTTTTTCACCTGTTCACAGAATTCAATGAAAAAACCATTCGGATTCAGGCAGCTGCTCGGCTACACCACCCCCT
The DNA here is from genome assembly GCA_030633145.1 of Desulfobulbaceae bacterium. Classification (GTDB taxonomy): domain Bacteria; phylum Desulfobacterota; class Desulfobulbia; order Desulfobulbales; family Desulfobulbaceae; genus DAOVTM01. The sequence goes on along the minus strand of DAOVTM010000147.1, from coordinate 1,556 downwards.
GGCGCGGCACCCTGCTCTTTATCTTGCTGCTTATGCTTGCGGAAAGCGGTGTCTCTCTGATGTCGCCCTGGCTGGCCGGTCGATTTACCGAGGTCATGTTGACCCCGGAACAATCGTCTTCTTCCCTGGCTCTGCCTCAACTCCTTGCCTGCTGGTTTGCGCTCCTGGCTCTGAAGGCACTGCTCAGTTTCAGCAACCAGTATTTTATCGGCAAGACTGGTGAGGCCATGCTCACCGGCCTGCGGGAAAAACTGTACGATCATCTCCAGGCATTACCGGTGGGGTATTACCATGAGCGCAAACATGGTGAAACCCTGACCCTGCTGACCAACGATGCCGCCATTATCAGCTCCTTTGTCACCGGTACTCTGGTGGGGTTACTGCCGCTCTTTGTTACCTTTGCCGGAGCCTTGACCCTTATCTTTCTCATTGATCCCTTTATAGCCGTGATGGCGGGTTCCCTGATCCCTCTTTTTTACCTGGTCATGAAGGTGTTGGGTCGCAAGATTCGCCCCCTGTCCGGGGCAATGATGGAGGCGTACGCGCGCACCTTTTCCATAGCTGAGGAAAACCTCTCCCTGCTACCGGTGATCAAATCGTTTACCAGGGAAGAGTTTGAGTCGGAAAGGTTTTGGAAATCCAGTCAGGAGTTGTTTGGGCTGAGAACCCGCTACCTCAAGATCCAGGCCTTGATGGCTCCCATCATCCGTTTTCTCGCCGGAGGCGCAGTTTTGCTGCTGCTCTGGTTTGCCGGAACCAGGATCGAGAGCGGCAGCCTGACTGCTGCGGAACTGGTCAGCCTCCTCCTCTACGGGATGATGCTCACCCAGCCGGTGAGTAGTCTGGCCTCGGTTTATGGACAGATTCAGCATACCAGGGGGGCTGCCCAGCGGTTGATTGATGTTTTTTCCCATCTCCCGGAACCCTTAGACCAGGGGCGGGAGCTTATCACCGTTAATCCATCAATACGTTTTTCCAATATCCATTTCAGCTATCCGGGACGGGAGCCAATCATAAGGGGACTGAGCCAGCAGATTGAGCCCGGGGAGACGGTGGCCATTATTGGGAAAAACGGTGCAGGCAAGTCCACTCTGATCCATCTCCTGATGCGCTTTGCAGACCCGAATCAGGGCGAGATTGAGGTTGACGGAGTCAATATCCGGGAGGTATCGATCACCAGCCTGCGGAGCCAGGTGGGTCTCGTACAGCAGAACGTGCTGCTACTCAACGGAACAGTACGGGAAAATATCAGCTTTGGCCGACCGGACGCTGACATGGCCACCGACACCACCACAGTCCTCAACTCCCATGCCCGTTAATGGATCCAGCAGCTACCCCAGGGCTTTGCCACCGTGATTGGCGATCAGGGCATCAAGCTGTCCGGGGGACAAAAACAGCGGCTTTCCCTGGCCAGGGTGCTGTTGAAAGATCCGCCCGTCTTGATCCTGGATGAGGCCACAGCCATGTTTGACCCGGAAGGGGAACGAAGTTTTATCCAGGAATGCGGTGACCTCCTCAGGGAGCGCACCGTGATCCTTATCACCCATCGGCCAGAT
>DAOVTM010000027.1 GCA_030633145.1 Desulfobulbaceae bacterium | reverse complement strand
GAGTCTCGCAGGCTCGCTTACCTGGAGCATGGGAACGAGGAAACGGAGAAATGCTGTCCTCCTATAAAATGTTAGATTAATTATGTTCACCTACTTATAAGACCGTAGCTCCTCACCAATTAGCTCCACCGGAGAATATCACTGAGGGGCAGGGGGGGCCCATGGAAGAACCGCCCCTGGTGGCAAATAATTTCACAATCAACAAACAGTGGTTTACCCTTGGTGGAGAGCCAACAAGCATGGATAAGGTTACCCAGGGAGAGCTGATCCTGGTCACCCTGCAGGGAAGGGTCTCTGCGGATCGAAACTACCGCGCCCTGCTGGTTGATCTGCTGCCGGCTGGTTTTGAGATAGAACGGCCAAGGGTCGGCAGCCTCTCCAATGACTATGATTATGACTGGCTGCCGCCTCTGAGCAGCCCCCGTTTCCTTGACGGTCTGGATGACCGTTTTGTGGCCGCTTATGACACGGACGAATTTAATCTGGACGAAGAAAATGTCCGCTTCCAGACCTTCCATGCCGCCTACCTGGTACGAGCCGTCACCCCTGGAACCTATACGGTTCCCCCTGCTGAGATTGAGGGGATGTACCGGCCTGAGAACCGAGCCAGGACTGGTGCCGGGGTGGTTACTATCAGGAAGCGATAATTTAGTTATTAACTCCCTTTTCTTGATTCCTCTTGCATACAATATCAATGAAAAGTACAATTAACTGTATCTTCTTTTATCTGATGGTGAATGTTTCGTTCGCACCTGCTGTGAGAACGAGGCTATCCACAAAATTTAAAAAGAATACAATTAACCAATAAAATGGGAAGTTAGTATATCACGCAAGGCACTCAAGGGTCTTAAAAAACTACCGCCCCCAGTGAACACCCAACTTTTCCTTTTACGCAAAGATATTGAAATTTCTGGCTCTGTACGTGGTAATTGGCCAAATTATAGTAAGCTTGGAAAAAATCGCCACCATTGCCATATCAAAAAAGGTCGTCCAACGTATGTTGCGGTATGGGAAAAGCAAGATAATGACATTAAAATAGTGGAGGTAATTTATGCTGGAACATACGAAAAAGCACCATACTGATAAGACCACCCTGTTTTTTGAGGAGCCGAAAGAGAATGAGCGTGAAGCTATTACCATACTCAAAGCTCTAGGTTTCAAAAATACTGTAAGAAAAACGACATCTATATCCTGGCGCGATGCTTTTCCTGAGTTCACATCTAATGAACCAGGTACATGCCTGGTTGCGGCAAGACATAAAAAAAATCTTACCCAGGCAACCTTATCTGATTTTTCAGGAATTCCACGATTGCATATCTCTGAAATGGAAAGTGGGGAACGACCAATTGACCAAGAGACCGCAAAAAAAATATCTGTGGCTCTTGATATTGATTACCGTATTTTCCTGTAGCTATGGTATCTATATCTTGCACATCTATTCTTTCTCTGGTTCTCCCACTGACGGAGTCTCGCAAGCTCGCTCACCACCTGCGTAGGAACGAGAGTGGTGCGAAAATGCCTCGTCTAAAGTTGGTAGCCGATAGTCGGCGAGTTAAGAATTAGCTGCTCATACTTTCTCCGTGCTTGCCGTGTCTTTCAGAGTTGAAACCAACAGTCTGTCCACCTGACCAATCATATATAGAGGCAAGGAAATAAGAGAAAAGTTGACAGTATCTTTACCTGCGATGGACGTTTTAGTTTGTAAACAGGAAGGAGCCATGCTGTTAAACCTGATGGTCACTGAGACCTTTTTTTCAGCCACAAACACCTGAAGTGATTTCAACGAGCCGCTTTTACCGGCCTTCACTTCTACCGGAATCACTCTGATACCATGGGAAATAAGATAATCAACCTCAGCCTGGGAACTTTTTTTTGCCCGGTTCCAGTAATAAAGTTCCGGCCGCTTATAGCTCGGATGCCTGAAGAGAAGATGCTGACCGATAAATTGTTCTGCCACAGCTCCATTATTGATCATCAACAGATCATCTGTTGTATGCAGATCAGCAAGATTTAGGCCAAGAGAAGTTGCGACCAGGCCCACATCAAGAAATAACGGCTTGAAATCCCTATCTTTTACCTCAGCCCCCAGCGGAATACCGTTTCCGGCACTGTGCCGAACCGGATAATAAATACGAGCCAATTCAAGAAGGTTAAGATCGTTGGCAATATCCCTTGATTTTTCGTTTTGATCTATATTTACATACTTTAACCTCTGGCCGACCAGTGTGGGGAGCCGTCTGAAAACCTTACGCAATCGCTGGGGATTAATTCGTTTGCGATATTTACTGAAATCATCCTCGTATGTTTGGAGAATACTTTCATGTTCCCGTGCCACAGCAGTAAAATTTTTATCTGCTCTATATCTTTTGACTGCTGCAGGCATTCCCCCTATACTCCAAAACAGTTGAACATAATAGAGTAAATTGGTATGAATTGACTCTGGAACTGTATCCTCCAGGGAATAAATAGTCAGAAAAAGGAATAATTTGTCTTCTCCCAGGCCAATAAGAAATTCTTCAAAATCCATTGGGCCAAGATAAAGATACTCAATCCTGCCAACAGGCATGGAGAAATCGTGTTCTGCCAGTAAAAACTCCAGCAGGGAGCCTGCAGCGATAATATGGATATCAGGTCGATCCTCATAAAAATAACGTAACAGAGGCAGCATTTCAGGAACAGCCTGTATCTCGTCAAAAAATATGAGTGTCTGCCCGGCAACAATATCTATACCTGCGTCGATCTCCAGGAGCTGCAAACATTTTTCAATATCTCTACTTTTGAAAAGCTGGATATTTTCAGGTGTTTTATCAAAATTAATTTCAAGATAGTTATCAAATTCAGTCCGGGCAAGCTCCCTGACGAGCCAGGTCTTACCAACTTGCCTGGCACCACGAATAATCAGTGGTTTGCGATCAGAACCATTCTTCCATTCGCATAAATCCGATAATGTTTTTCGATACATAAATTCACCCTGAAATATAACTGGTTGAAACACAAGGGTACAATAGCCGGTTTCGGGTAAAACACAAGGGTATTTTTGCTGCCATCTACAAGTATGATCCAGATACCGTTCCCACGCAGGAGGTAAGCGAGCCTGCGAGACTCCGTCTATGGGAACGAGGGTGAAAAATGGAAATTCCTATGCTAGCAATTTAGCCGTTCAGGACGAAATGATCAAAAAAAGGGGAGACCCTTGACAAAGGTCTCCCCATAATACTGCCTGCTCACAAAACCGCTTAGATAATCGGCTTCATCGCTCCCATATAAGATCGCAGCTCCTCACCGATCATCTCCACCGGAGAATAACGGATAACATCGTTGGTCTCAATCAACTCCACGTTTGAGACCCCGTTGTCGGCAACATCCATCCCCTTACCAATGACATCGGTGTTCACGTTCTTCATGAAGTCCTGGAGGAGCGGATAGGCGGCATGGTTGAAGAGGTAACAACCGTACTCAGCAGTATCCGAGATAACCACGTTCATCTCATACAGTTTTTTGCGGCCAATGAGGTTGGCAATGAGCGGTGTCTCGTGCAGAGACTCGTAATAGGCAGATTCTTCCTTGATACCTGCTGCAACCATGGTGTCAAAGGCCAGTTCAACCCCGGTTTTGATCATCGCAACCATGAGGATGCCCTTGTCAAAGTATTCCTGCTCGCTGATCTCGGTGTCAGCGGCCTTGATCTTCTCAAAATCAGTTTCCCCGGTTTCCTTGCGCCACTTGAGGAGATTGGCATCATCGGCAGCCCAGTCCTCCATCATGGTGGTGGAGAAATGGCCAGACATGATATCGTCCATGTGCTTATTAAAGAGTGGTCCCAGGATCTGACGCATCTCCATGGCCAGTTCATTGGCCTTGATCTTGGCCGGATTGGAGAGGCGATCCATCATGTTGGTGATACCACCATGCTTGAGAGCCTCGGTAATAGTTTCCCAACCATACTGAATCAGCTTAACTGCATAGGCTCCGTCCATGCCATCTGCGACCATCTTCTCAAAGCAGAGCAGAGAACCGGTCTGCAGCATCCCGCAAAGGATGGTCTGCTCACCCATGAGGTCGGATTTAACCTCGGCCACAAAGGAGGACTCCAGACAGCCAGCTCGGTCACCGCCGATTCCGGCTGCATACGCCTTGGCAATATCCCAGCCAATGCCCTGGGGATCGTTTTCCCGATGCACGGCCAGCAGGGTGGGAACACCGAAACCACGCTTATACTCTTCCCGTACCTCGGTTCCTGGAGATTTCGGGGCGACCATGACCACAGTGATATCCTCCCTGATCTGCATCCCCTCTTCCACGATATTAAAACCGTGCGAGTAGGAGAGACAGGCATCCTGCTTGATATGCGGCATAACCGTCTCAATGACATTGGTATGCTGCTTGTCCGGGGTCAGATTGATGACCAGGTCTGCATCGGGCAGCATCTCTTTATATGTGCCGACCTTGAAATCGTTTTCCGTGGCGTTTTTCCAGGACTGACGCTGCTCGCTGATGGCAGCATCCCGGAGGGTATAAGAGACATCCAGGCCACTGTCCCGCAGATTCAGCCCCTGATTCAGCCCTTGGGCTCCGCAGCCCACGATGACTATCTTCTTACCCTTAAGGGCTTCAACCCCATTGAATTCTGATGCATCCATGAAGCGGCAGCGGCCAAGCTCATCGAGCTGGAGACGCAGCGGCAGGCTGTTAAAATAATTTGCCATGATATAACTCCTCTGATTGTTTGATAGTGGTGCGCAGTGACTAAGTACAGATTCCGCAACGTACCCTGCGATTGAATTTGTATTGACGAAACAAATATTACAGTATAATATAATACTGTTAATTTACAAATCTTTTTTATGTGGGAATGGAAACGTCCTAATAAAAAAAATCCCATAAATATGCAGATGGAACATGCCATCTTTGAAAAGGATGTGATTCTTCATGATCGAAGTAGAAGTTAAGGGAGACCTTGAGTACGCAATCCGCCAGTTAAAGAAAAAACTCCAGATTGACGGCATCAAGCGCGAACTCAAACGACGCGAGTACTATGAAAAACCCAGCATTAAAAAACGTCGTAAGTCTGCTGAAGCCCTGCGCAAACTACGCAAGTACAACCGGATGAAAAACCGGTATTAAACTACTTGCATAGACGATTGCTTAGACATAAGCCCTGCTGGTGTTTTATACCGCAGGGCTTTTTTTGTCTCTCTTTTTTGTTATACCTTTAGTTATACCTTTAGTTATACCTTTTACATCCCATTGCCGACTTCAACCCAACAGCCCCAGCCCCCCCGTCAAGATCTAAACAAAACCGTAGAACTGTTCCTGCAATACCTCACCGTGCAGCGACGACTCTCTCCCAACACAGTCTCCAGTTACGGCTCTGATCTCCGTTTTTTTATCGCGTATCTGCACAAAAAAAGAATAAAGACCCTGGAAAAAATTACCACCAGGCAAATCCGTGCTTTTTTTGTTGACTCTCATGAACGGGACATCAGCTCCCGTAGTAACCGGCGGCGGTTAGCGGCTCTGCGCGGTTTCTTTGAATTCCTCATCCAGCAGGGACTGCTCGCAAAAAACCCGACCAGTGATATAGATGCCCCAAAATTCGGTTCCAGCCTGCCGGATGTCCTCAGCGTGGCAGAGGTGGAACAACTGTTGACCATCCCTGCGCAGAAAACACCGCTCATCCAGCGCAACTATGCCATGCTCCACCTCCTCTATGCCACTGGAATGCGGGTATCGGAGCTGGTCAACCTGCCCCTGAACAGTTGTAGCATCAGCAGCGGTCATGTCCGGGTACTGGGTAAGGGCAACAAGGAACGAATGATCCCCTTTAACCAGACTGCTGGCGGGAAAATTCAAGAATACCTGGATCGAAGCCGCCCTTCCCTGCTCAAGAATCGTCCCAGTCCCCACCTCTTTGTCACCAACCGGGGCAAAGCCATGACCCGTAACCGGTTCTGGCAGATCATGCGTGAACTGGCAATCCAGGGCGGAATCTCCAAAAAAGTCAGCCCCCATACCCTGCGTCACTCCTTTGCCACCCACCTGCTGGCAGGCGGGGCTGATCTGCGCTCAGTGCAGCTTATGCTCGGTCACAGCGATATTTCCACCACTCAGATATATACCCATCTGGATAACAGCCGACTCAAAGAAGTGCATCAACGCTTTCATCCCCGGGGTTAGTGGAAAATTAGTGGAAAATTAGTGAAAAACAGGTTCCATCAGCGTCCCTGTTGCGCAAGCTGTTCTTCCAGGGCAGCAATCCGACTGCGGTATTTTCCATTTTCCGCTTCACTGCGCTGCAATCTTTTTACCAGCTGGATCATTATTTCACGCAGAATCGGCAGATCCTCGTTAATCAGTGAGTATTGAAAAAGACGCTGGTTAATCTGGAAAATACTGGTCTTTTCAATTGCCCTGACACTTGCGCTGCGCGGTTCTCCGGTAATCAGCGACATCTCGCCAAAGATCTCACCCTGGCCCAGCTCGGCAACCAGCTCTCTCCTGCCGTTGACCTCTCGCACCACCTCCACTCTGCCATACTTGATATAGGCAAGGTGGTCTCCCTCTTCTCCCTGACCGATGATGATCTGGCCGGGTTCAAACTCACGTCGATTAAAATTTTTCAGCATCTTGCAGTACACTCCAGACAGGTAATCGGGTTCCTGGACACCACCCGGTTATGATAAAAAAAGCTGTAATCATACCTCATTATACATAAAAAAAACTGTACGTCAAAGGGCTTCAAACTGCGAGCCTCAATTTCGTAAGCAATCCGCTCAACGCATGTTATATTTTTCTTGTTATGCCGCACCAGATGGCATACACTATATACAATTCATTTTCCCAAGTAACCATCTGGACGACGAGCGTACCTATGACTTACACCCCATCCCCGATAGATACTGATGAAATAGGCATTGATGATGCCCTGCTCTGGATCGCTGAAAAGATGGCGGAAAACAACCACGATGTCTGGGCCAGACAGCGGTTGGAGGAAGGCTGGGTCTTTGGCCGTTACCGTAATGACCACTTGAAACAGACCCCCTGCCTGGTGCCTTACGTCGATCTTCAGGAAAGTGAAAAAGAGTATGACCGCAACTCAGCCATTGAGACGCTCAAGGTTATCCTCAAGCTTGGCTTTCACATAACAGCACCCACCCATCAAACAGCTATTTTTGACAATCAGAACGAACGAAAACGAAAGAGCATAGATGGTACAGGTTCTGTCATGGTGTTTTCCGGACACATGATTGACCAGCCAGCCAGAAAAGAACCCCGTTTCCCGCCTGAACTGGAAAATATTGTCCGGGAACGAATCAGGGAACAGATCAGCAAGTATAACGGAAAAATCGGTTATGCGGCAGCGGCCTCAGGCAGTGATATCCTCTTTCTTGAGGAAATGGATCGAATGGGCGGTGAAATCAATATCATCCTGCCTGTTCCGGTTGCCGAATTCAAACAACAGAGCGTTGCTGATGTGGGCGGCGACTGGCTCAGTCGCTTTGAGCGGCTGCTGGATCGGGCGGATCGGCTGCAGGTGCTGGATCAATATTCCAAACCATCTTTCGTCAACATCCTTGAATTTTGTAATTTTTACATGTTCGGCCTGGCTCGTTTACGAGCGGAACAGGAGAATGCCAGGCTCTATCCCCTGGCAGTATTTGATGGGCTTGAATCCGACGAACGAATGGGCGGAACTGCGTCCACAATCCGTATCTGGCAGGATCAACATGCCCCATATTCCTGGGTTTCCCTGGCATCGAAACGTAATGGTGAGATTATAGAGGCAGAAGAGAACCAGGTAGAAGTCAGGCCGGAGCATCACTCGCTGCCCCTGAACAGGCCGCTCCCCATTCCCGGACATGATGGTACAGAACACCATCTCTGTCTATCAGTCCTCTTTATCAGCCGTCATGACAGCGAAATTTGCTACTCTACCTCGTTCCTTGATGCGATAAGCCGCATAGCCGCCCCCTCACCTGATCACCTCCTGTCCAAACTCAATCGAAACGAAGGGCTGTTACTGGTTTTCAACGATCTTGACGCTACCATTGAGACTGCCAGGCAGATTCTGGCAGAGAAGCATGAACACGAACAGGGCGACCTCTTCCTTGATGCCGGACCCTGTTTTTCCTATTTCAACTCGGTCACCCAACAGCTCGAATTCTGCGGTCGCTATATAGAACGCGCCACTACCATTAAGCCCCCGCCCATGCACGACAACGGTGCTGGCATCCGTGCCAGTGAGAGCTTTGCTGCCGCGTGCATGGCTGCTGACATCAAAGACGTTCAGTTCAGTCCGGCTGGCGAGGCTGCGGTTTCCGGCCAGAACACCATTGCCAGGATTTATCATGTCAACTGCTGATCTCATCGTATCAACGAGTCTTATCAAGTAATCTTATACAAGGATTTTCTTATGAGTTATAAAGTCTTTATCAGTCACTCCTCCCTGAGTAACGAAACGGCAATGAAGATTGTTGCTAAGCTGGAAAATGCAGGGATCGACTGTTGGGTTGCGCCCCGTGATCTTTCCCCCGGAGACGACTGGGCTGAGGGGATCATCAACGGGATTGAGTCCTGCCCGCTTTTCCTGCTCCTGCTCTGTCCCGAGGCCAATGAATCACCCCAGGTTCTACGGGAAGTGGAGCGGGCCGTGAACAAAAAGATACCGGTCATTCCCTTTCTGACCGAGGACATAACTCTCTCCAAATCACTGGAGTACTTTGTCAGCAGCCATCACTGGCAGCAGATTAACACCCCGCCGTCTGATGACGATCTGGCGAATATCACCGATATAATGGCCAAAAAACTTGGACAGACTCCCCCGCCGCGCGAAAAAACCAAAGCGATGGAACCTGAAAAAAAGATAAATTATCCTCTCTGGGGCAGCGGGGCTGTGGCCTGCCTGCTGTCGGTCGGAATCTATTTATGGATAAATCAGCCTGCTCCCGTGCCTGTGCCACCACCTGACATTCAACCCGGTGCAGAACAGGTTCAGGTCGTGTCCGAACAAAAACCTGCCACACAACCTGACAATGTACAGATTCAGGTCGTGCCTGACTCGGATGCCGACTTCAAACCGCCAGGAGACTCAACTGAATATAATGATAAAGATGCATGGAAGAAGATTGAAGTGCTGGTCAAAAGTGCTGACTACAACATAGATATTTCCACCAGTAAAGAGACGCTCAAGGTTGGAGAACCTGTGGTGATCACCTGCACGCCCCACAGGGACGGACATCTCACTATCTTTTCGCACAGCCTTGGTTCCGGCAAGGTTGAAATGATCTTCCCCAACCGGGTCACTGATGAGAACTTTGTTGAAAAGGATCAACAGATATCAATCCCGGATAATGATGATAATTTTGAGTTTATTGCCGATAACGACCTTGGCGGTACTCTGGTAGTTGCCTTCCTGCATCCAAATAACAACTGGCTGCAAGACCTGAAGTATCTGCAGCGAGCAGATGACGGTAGCTATCGCATCAGTTCTGTTGCCAGAGGGCTTACAGTGAGGGACTTATCAGCGGCAGGGAGCATGGAAATAAAAGTTGTCGCCGATGAAGAAAAGGAAAAAGAAAAGGAAGAAGAAAAGAAGAACTGAGTAACCCTGAAAATAACCTGTAAATTAATCTGCATGACGCAGTACTTTCTGGTGCGCAGGTAAGCGAAGGCTTACCTGCCCATCCACCGGATAAACAACAACCGGCTGGTTAATTCTGCGGTGTGGTCTCCTGCACCTCAGGTTCAGTGTCACCCGTTGGCGCAGTCGCCTCATGAATTATAGCCCTGCCCTTTTCCTTCTCTTCATCATATTTCTTCTTGGCTGCGTCAATGCTTTCCTGGGAGGCTTTTTTTGCCTCTTCCCAGGCCAGACGCGCATCTTCAACTGCCTGTTCCATGCTTTCAGCAGAGGCATCACCCACCGCAACAGAGGCATCTTTTACCTTTTGCCCGGCAGTGTCCCATTTACTTGGTGTTTCGGCCTCAGAGGCTGAAACCACGCCAATCGAACACAGCAACAGCAGTGCCGCACTTGCCCAAATAGTTCTTATCAATTTTTTCATCTCATTCCTGTTCAGTGTTCTTTGAAGCGGGGGAACCCTTCCCCCGCACACATCGATTACTCAGTAGATTATTTGATCGGGCTGGGTTCTTACTTACAGCCCAAGCTCAGCAAGCTTCTGCACACTCTCCTGCTGCTCCTCATTCAACTCTTTTGGTATCTGCACCAGAACCTTAACGTATATATTGCCGCGATCTCCTATGGGACCCGCTGGCAGACCGTGTCCACGGATTCGCAGCTTTGCATCCTGCTGAACCCCCGCAGGAACCTTGATCTTAAATTTTTTCCCGTCCAGAGAGGCAATCTCCACCGAAGTCCCCAGGCAGGCATCACTGAAAGGAATCTTCTTTTCCATGAGCAGGTTATCTCCGTCCCGGGTAAAAAATTCATGGGGCTGGATGGAAACCTTGAGATAGAGGTCACCAGGCGGGCCACCAGTATCGGAAGGCGCACCCTTACCAGACAGGCGCAGCCGTTTTCCCGCTTCAATTCCCTTGGGTACCTTGACAGAAATATTCTGAGGAGTGCCGTTGTGACGCAGGTTGATATTCTTTTCCGTACCATGCAGGACATCCTCCAGAGAGACAGACAACTCATAAGTGAGATCATGTCCCTTCATGGGCTGGGGACGACAACCGCCGCCACCACAACCGCCTCCGCCCTGACCAAACATATCACCAAACGGACTGCCCCCGCCGCTGAAACCGCCAAAACCGGAACCGCCGCCACTGCTGAACCCTTTGAAACCACCCCTGCCACCCTGGCCGCCAACACCAAATTGCTTGAGGATATCGTTGAGATCAAAACCTTTAAAAATATCCTCACGGGAGTAGCGCTGCTGAAAACCGGCTGAACCGTAGGTATCGTATTCCTGACGTTTTTTTGCATCCGAAAGTACAGCATAAGCTTCACTTATCTTTTTGAATGTTTCTTCTGCCTCCTTATCGTCCGGGTTTTTATCCGGATGATACTTTAAGGCCAGTTTACGGTATGCCTTTTTTATCTGATCGGCAGATGCCGACTTCTCAACTCCAAGGGTTTTATAGTATTCCATATCTCTTTTATGCGTGATGTGTTGTTCTATTTATCGAGTACTCCGTTCACGAATCCGGAAGATGTATTTACTATAAGAACGATATGGAAATTGTCTATTTACTGGATCGTTTTTAATACGATATTTGGGCATCCTTCATTTGCCAGTTGACACTTTTCGCACAATCTGGTTCCCAAGCTCCAGCTTGGGAACCTATTTTTAGAAGCTCCAGCTTCTCGTGATAGCCGGGAAGCTGGAGCTTCCGAGGTATTGTCCCCAAGCTGGAGCTTGGGAACCAGGAGCATTGTGGGAGCAATGTATTACCAAAAGGGTCAACTACTTTTCGCCTGAAATGAAGGATGCCGATATTTGAACTATTTTGTTTTGGCAAAAAAAAACGGCAGGGGCTGAACTGCCCCTTGCCGTAAGCATCCTTTTGCGCGACAATCACTTTTTTGTGATAATCAATTAAAAAGGTACATCAGAACCTGTGCTGCTGCCGCCTCCGGTTGCCTCACCACCTGATGTACTGCCTTCCCCAGAAGGTGTACCACTGGCAGATGTACTGCCGGCAGGTGTACCACCGGCAGATGTACCGCCGTCATAGGAGTCACCGCCGTCAGTACCATAACTGTTGCTGTCCTGGCTGTCACCATATCCGCTCGGAGGCTCAGCCGGGCCTGGGTCTCCACCGTAACCTCCGCCACCACCTTCGCCACGGGCTGATAACATTTTCATCTCACGGGCAACAATTTCAGTAGTATAGCGATCATTGCCGTTCTGATCCTGCCATTTGCGGGTCTGCAGTTTACCTTCTATATATACACGTGATCCCTTATGGAGATATTCGCAGCAGATCTCTGCCAGCCGTCTCCAGGCAATAATACGATGCCACTCGGTCTGTTCCTGCTGCTGGCCATCTTTATCCTTCCAACGTTCTGTAGTGGCAACACTGAAGTTTGCCATGGCAGCACCGCTCTGGGTAAACCGCTGTTCAGGGTCAGAGCCAAGGTGACCAATTATAATAGCTTTATTTATCATGTTTCTCCTCTCTGGTAATAATTTTTCAGTTGATTACTTTAAAGCATAATAACCGCAAAGAGAAAAAAATCCACCCGCAATTTGTAAAATATTTTTTATCCTATTTTGGCATCCTTCATTTGTTAGTTGACACTTTTTTCATCAAGTAATTCGACCGGTGCGTAAAACGCACCCTACATTGTTGTATAAACGGAACTTTGTAGGGTGCATTTTATGCACCAAAAGTGGTTACAACCTCGAAAGTGTCAGATAAGCGCAGACTTCGACTACTTTTGCACCAATATGAAGGATGCCCATATTTTTTATAATTATTTTAATCAGATTTATTCATTCACACTCCGATCAAGCATAGCCCCCAAACCACCCTTCTCTTCCGGGCTGAAACCAAACACCTCCTGCCAGATATTATCGCTTTCCATACAGAAATAGACACAGGTTTCCGACTTTACAAAGCGGGCCAGCTCATCGGCAATGAGCTTGTACATCTCCACCCGTTGGGTACGAAAATAGCGTGCCTTGCCATCCAGCCCGTCAATGAACTCCTGGTAAAAAAAGCGGGAACCGGGAAAACGACTGGTGGCAATGGCCTTGAGGGAGGGGAGATAACGCAGGGCACCCAGACTTATCCAGCAAATTTGGTCTGCGGGTACCACCTCAAATAATCTTCTGATGGTTTTCCGATACCCCTGTTGCCAGTTATCATGGAGGATAATCGGGTCAAAATGAAAGGCCAGCCGGTAGCCCCAATCAGCACATTGTGCTGCTGCTGCCAGTCGTTCTTCAAAACTGGCGGTTCGGATTTCCTCCTGCTCCATGATCGAGCCGCTGTTCAATGACCAGGCAACAAGGGTTCTGCCGCCATGATCGAGTCCTTTAAGGTTCTCTATGACCACGGACTTTGACTTCAACTCCAGTACTGCCCGTTTCTTGTCACGCATATAGTTGACCAGGTGTGGACTGAACCGGGTAAGACTGTCCAGGGCAAGGCTGTCGGTGAACTCTCCGGTGCCGATTCGCCAAAACCTGTCTGGTTCGGTGGCAAAGGCGGTGTCAAGCTCGGCCATCAGATCGTCAATATTTACAAAAAAGCTGATCCATGGATTATTGAGGTATGCCTGGAGGATGCAATAGACACAGTCCATGGGGCAGCCCATGCCAATATTCAGAACCTGGTACTCACAGCAGGTGTATTCTCTGGTGCCAGGACAGGGCTTGAAGAACTGGCCCCGGTTGCGGCAGAGGAGAAGATGGTGCTTACCCTGAGTAAGGTTGTCTGGATACTGGCCCGGGATATCCGGTTGTGACCGGTCGTCAATGATGGTTACTGGCAGCTGGCTGCGCTCAATGATCTCCCTGGCATAGTCGTTCTTGCTGCACTCCTGAGTGACATATAACTGCTTGATATATTGTGCTGGATTTCCGTATGACATTTTTCCTTAATTTACCACAGAGAGTACAGAGTCAACATTCCTGGAAGGAGTTGTTTTTCTCTGTGATCTCTGTGTCCTCTGTGGTGAAAAACAGTTTTTTTGCGTATTCATCAATATTTTTCAGGCAGGGCAAGGTATCGTTCTCCATCCTTCTGCCGCCCGTGCTTAATACAGCCAGTTCCATAAATCGTACATTTTCTAATTAGCTCAGCCAGGGCTGCCTGGTACTGGTCATCATCAAGCACCCCGCTCTCAAGAAGGTTACAGAGTGACCTGATACGCCAGGTATCCATGCCCAGCCGGTGAATAGCAGATAACTGATCTGCACGCCCCCCATCTTTCAGGGTCAGGGGTGCATCAATAAGAAAAAATTCTTCCTGGCAGCCAACCCGCAACCAGAGGTCGTAATCCTCACAACAGAGCAGGGACTCATCAAAGGTACCGTAACGATCAAACAGCTCTCTGCGCACCATCACCGTGGACATCCCAACCACACACATCCCCAGTGATCGCTGAAAGATATTGCCATGCGGAGGTGCATGTTTTTTTTTCTGATTAACCCGTTTACCGTGCCGAAACCAGAGTTCCCTGGTATGGGAGACCAGGGAATCAGGCTGCTCTTCCATGGCCGCAAACTGGAGTTCCAGCTTGCGCAGATCCCACCAGTCATCGGAATCAAGAAAACAGAGCAGGTCATGCGCTGCCTCTGCAATCCCCCTGTTACGAGCTGCTGATGCACCCTGATTATCCTGATAGATATACCGAAGCCCTGCCCTGCCCTGTTCAGCCAGTCCGGCCACCATTTCTGCGGTTCCATCGCTTGAACCATCATCCACCACCAGGATTTCAGCACAGCCAAGGGTCTGTCCCAAAACAGAACCAATGGATTTTTCAAGAAATCTAACCCTGTTAAAAGTTGGGATAATTACCGATACAGGTGCAAATTGCTGACCTGTTCCTTTACCTATTCCTTTACCAGGCATAATCATTGACCTTTAAAAAACGGGGCAGATACCGTTCCACGGTCTCCTCAATCACCAGATCCGGCTGATACATTGCAAGGAGTCTGGCAAGTTTTTCCTCAGTGAAAAATGCCATAGTCGATTCGTCATAGTACTGCCAGACATAAAGCACCTGAGCAAAGCTCTCAGAAACAAATGGTTTTAAGTGGTTAAAAAAGGAGTCATGCAGCACCAGTACCCGCAGGGGTTTTCCAATTTTGTTGGTGCGAAACGGTTTCAGCTGCCTCACATCAAAAAATTGCTGAAACTCTCTGCCCATCGAGTGACCATGCAGGGTAGTGAAGCCAGTGATATCAATAATGGGACTCTGCTCACGAACCGACTTGTGCTGTCCAGACATGACCGCTAGATCACCACCATAATTCTTTTTCTGTAAGGTGGTAAAGGTGAACCTACTGCCGATCTGCTCTTCAGGAAACAGAGTCTGTATTTGAGCCATGAGACCATGATACGCCTGATATGCTCCGCGATAGTTCCAATGGGTATCCGTCTTGTGATAGAGACGATGTGCCTGTTTGTTCTCACGTAGAATGGGGCGTAGGTCAAGGAGAACCCCGTTTGATCGAGATCGAATCGGCTTTCCAGTCAGCAGTTGCTCAAAACGGCTCTCCTGTTGTGACTGCGCATAATAACGTGGATGATACTCTGGATAAATAGACTGTTTATTAGGGGCAACCATAAACACATATTCGTAGCCGCGACTGTTCAACCACTCTTTTTTTTGGCCAAGTAATAGCCAGAAGCGTTGTTCGTCCTCGCTGCTGAATCGCAGCTTCCCCTGCAGGTCTTCCAGCATCCCTTCTCCGGTGAGAAACATCCAGCCGTCTATACCGTTAATCACATGGGCTACCCCGCTCATGCCAAACCGCTTGCGCATCTCCCGCTGATAGCGATTGATGAGTTGGCTACGGAGGCCAAAATGATCCTTGAAATAACTGTCAAAGGCGCGGGTAAAACCGGTGATCGACTGCTGCTCCGCCAGTACGGGAAAGGGCTGCAAGACCCGTTTTTCTGCGTCGGAACGGTTGACATCCTGTTGCACGAGCCAGAGAATACAGGGGATGAACAGGGCAGACAAAAAGACACCGCTGATCAATGACTCTATCAGCCTGTTTTTGGATGGATAAATGGACATTCCTTGTCAACCTTATCTCTCACTGCTATTGTGAATTATTCGGATACTCCACAACAGCAATGAGGATTACGGTCAAGCTCAGTGCCTTGTTAGTTGAGATCCTTTGCGAGATCCTTAATTAGCGTTTCCACGTTATTTATTAGAGTGGTGCTATGTAGCCTCAGTTTTATCTTTTTTGACGATAACGATAAATTCAGGCATTTTAAGTTGTGCGCCGGAACGATTTATTGGCAAATTTTTTATCTTTATCGATTTCTGAAATTGCATATAAATCTTTTTGATATTTTCTAAGATCATTGCATATCGCATGAATATCAAAATTAAATTTTTTGCTATGTTTCATACGATTTTTTCTAATTTCTGTTCCATAGGGATCTTTCATTATTATTCTCCCAAAAATTCTTCTGGAGATGCTAAAACCGGACAAGTATATCCAGCTTTTTCTATTATCTCTTTAATTTTGTTCTTAGTAAATGGGTTGTTTATATGCTTAAAATTCCATGTTACTATAAAATCTATATTTTCTACGGATGCAATCGCAATGTGCAATGCATCTTCGGGAAATTCTTGTGGAATACCGTGTTGTTTTATCAGTAAATCTGATAAATTTTCTGCTTTTTCAGTAATGTCAAGTACTCGAAACCCATTAATAGCATCTCTTCGTTTTTTAGCTTTTACAATATTTCCTTGAGATGCTTTTTTAATCACTAACACAGAAATCACAGAGAGTAATTCGTTCGTGATTAATTTGTTCCAAAAATCTTTTACTCTGGTTCCCAAGCTCCAGCTTTTACTCTGGTTCCCACGCTCCTGCGTGGTAACTTTGAATGACCG
>DAOVTM010000179.1 GCA_030633145.1 Desulfobulbaceae bacterium | reverse complement strand
ATATTGATGCAAAAGTAGTCGAAGTCTTCGCTATCTGACACTTTCGAGGTTGCAACCACTTTTGGTGCATAAAATGCACCCTACACCGTCCCGTTTTTACAAAGTTGTAGGGTGCGCTGTGCGCACCAGAAAGTGTTCAATAACAAAAATATCATGCCGCAGCACCAATGGAACCCAGGTAGGCAGTCAAAACCAGGGGGTTGACCCGAATCTCATCCGGTGTGCCTTTGGCAATACATTTCCCGCTGTCCAGCACCACCACGGAATCGGAAATATCCATCACCAGATCCATGTCATGTTCAACGATGAGGACGGTATGGCCATTATTACGCATCCTTCTGATGAGAATACCAATTTCCGCAGTCTCTTCCGGATTCAGCCCAGCCACAGGTTCATCAAGGAGGACAAGCTCAGGCAAGGCAACAAAGGCCCTGGCCAGTTCAACCCGTTTTTTGTCGCCATAGGGCAGGGAGTCCATGGGCAGGGATGCCTTTGCCGTCATCCCGAAGGTATCAAGCATATCCAGTGCCTTGAGTCTGAGATACCTCTCCCGCTGTCGGATGGAGGGCGGTCTGAGCATGGCTCGGATAAACGAGGTGTTGGCCTCTACAGTGAGACCGCAGAGGACATTATCAAGCACATTCAGGCCGGGTACGATTCGAAGGTTCTGAAAGGTTCGACTGATCCCCAGGTGGGCGATCTCGTGCGCTTCCATTGCCGCAATATCTCGGCTCTGAAAAAAGATACTGCCCCTGTCCCCCGGCACAATGCCGGATATGCAGTTGATCAGGGTGGATTTACCCGCACCGTTGGGTCCGATCAGGGCGGTGATTGCTCCCCCTGGCACGGTAAAGGACACATCTTCCAGGGCAGGCAGGCCGCCAAAGTATTTTGTTACTCCCTGCAGCTCAAGCATTGTCAGGCATCTGTTTTTTGAGGGCTCTTCTGGTTCGCCAGAGGTCCATCAGACCGGTGACAAATCCCTGGGGAAAAAAGAGTAAAATCAGCACCAGGATCAAACCGTGGATGATATCCTTGTACGCCTCAAAGGCATCCAGCAGCTCAGGCAGGCAGGTAATCAATCCTGCGCCAAACAGCCCGCCCCACACCGAACCAAGCCCCCCAACCACCACCATGATAACAAAGTCAATTGAGCGGAAAATGGAAAAAGTATCCGGGTTGATAAAGAGAAAACAATGACTGTAGAGGCTACCTGCCAGGGAGGCGAAGACCGCAGACAGGGCAAAGATTTTCACCTTGGCAAGACCGGTATTAACCCCCAAGGCACTGGCTGCCCGTTCATCGGCGGCCAGGGTGGCAAGACTGCGACCCACCCCGCTCCTGACCAGGTTGAGACAGAGTGCGATAAGGACAAAGACCATCCCCCAGACCAGGTAGTGAAAGCGTATTTCAGTATCCATGGGCAGGGTACCCACGGACAGTGGTTCAATGATACCGATAAAGCCGTCCGGGCCACCGGTGACCTTGTCCCATTGCAGAAGCACCGTATAGACCACAATGTTAAAACCAAGAGTGGCCATGGCCAGGTAATGGCCGGAGAGACGCAAAGTGGGCAGGCCAATGGCCAGAGCAACCAGTCCCACCAATGCGGCGGTGACGAACATGGCAGGCCAGGGCCAGATGCCAAAATTCACAGTGAGAATGGCGGAGCCGTATGCACCCAGGGCAAAAAAAGCGGCATGACCCAGGGAGATCTGACCGGCATAGCCGACAAAGAGGTTCAATCCCAGAACGATAATGACATTGATCGCCACCTGGTTGCTGAGTCCCAGGTAGTAGGGGTTATCCTGGATCAGGGGGAGAGTCAGAATGGCAATAAGAAAAAGTGCCAAACTGCAACTGTTACCGTGCCTGGTCCAGAAAAAACGTATCCGCTCAGCCGGGGACATTATTTGTTCAGTCCCTCGATTCCCTGCTGAAAGGCAGCCAGATTGGCTTCAGAAAAGCGTTCCCCAGATAGGTCTTTAATACTTTTTTCCAGCTCATCCACAGGACAGAACAATTTGCCCGACCCAGCGGTAAGCCCCAGGATCACAAGATTGGTATAGACCGGAGAACCAAGCTCACGGGCAATGGCTGATGCGTCAATGGTGCTTATGTTTGCGGGCAGGTTGTCTCCCGGCAGGGAAACGGCACTGTTGACGAAAAAATCAGCCTCCTTTTGCAGCAGGTTGCCGTGTACCTCAAGGTTCTGGGCGTGGAGAAAAAGCCCCAGGTCTCCCTGTCCCCGCCGGATCAGGGGACTTTTGAAGCTGCCAACCTTGACAAAAGAGATAACGCTGCCGCCGCGCTGAGCCATGCCGTGGGTCTCCGAGGTAAAGGTCTCCAATCCCATGGCAACGCCTGCGCCCGCAATAATTCTGGTGACAAAGAGGACTCCCTGGCCGCCCATGCCGCTTACAATAATTTGCTGTTTCATCTGCTGTTTCATGATTAGTTGCCCTCCACTTTCTTAATTGAACCAGTGGGGCAGACAACGTCGCACACTCCACATTCGCAGCAGAGATCCTGGTCAATCCAGGCCTGCTTTTCTTCCTCATCCAGGCTGATGGCTGGACATTCAAACTGGGTGGTGCAGATGCCGCAGCCGATGCAGTCATCTGAAATCTCCATCCTGAAGCGAGGCTGCTGGATGGTGTTGGACTTATCCATCAGGCAGTGATGTTTGGCCAGGATGACCGCTACTCCGCCGTAGTCACTGCGAATATAGCTGTCTGCCTCCTTGAGGAGCTTCCGGGTATTGTTGATGTCGTACGGGTCGCATTTTTTGAAAAATCCTACCCCGCAGGCCTGGACAATGTGCGGGATAAACACCTGGTTACCCGGCTGACCATCCACCAGCACCCCGGACTGCGGGGTCGGCTGCTGGCCAGTCATGGCCGTGGTTGAATTGTCCAGGATGGTGATGATGATGCGCGCCTTCTGGGTCACCGCATTGATCAGAGCCGGGATGCCGGCATGGAAGAAGGTTGAGTCCCCGATGGTTACCACGATAGTTGGGAAATTACCGTTATCCTGGGCATAGGAGTGATAAAAACCAGCTCCCTGGCTGATGCAGGCCCCCATGCAGTGACAGGTATCAACTGCACCCAGGTTCACTCCCAGGGTGTAGCAGCCGATATCACTGGGAAATATTCCTTTTGGAAAGGTCTTTTTAATGGCGAAAAAAGATGCCCGGTGCGGGCAGCCTGGGCAGAGTGACGGTCTGCGCCCCCTGGCTGGCGGCGGGGACGGCTCGGCTGCGATATCGAGTTTTAAAAACTGTACCAATATATCATGGATAACATCCGGAGTCAGTTCGCCACAGCCGGGTACGGTCTTATCGCTGCGTCCCTGAATGCTCCTGTTTGCCAGCTGCATTTCAATGACCGAGTAGGTCTCTTCCAGAATCAGTATTTTTTCATACTGTTCATTGATATTGTTGATAAAGCTGCTGTTAAGTGGAAAGGGAAGCTGTACCTGGAAGAGGTCTGCTTTCTCTGTCAGTTCCAGCTCCTCAAAGAGATCAAAACTATTGGCAAAGGCCATGCCAGAGGCGATAACACAGGTCTTGCTGCTGCCGTCACCATAATGGCGGATGGGATAGGACTCTTTCCGTCCGGCAATATTCACCAATTTTGTGTTCAGGTCGTTATGTAGTCCGGTGAGAAAGGCAGGCGTTGCCACCCATCGACCCGGATTTTTTTCAAATGCCGCTGTTGCTCCGTCTTTTTTCACTGACCCTATGTTGATATTCTGCCGGGAGTGGCAAATCCGGGTAGTTGGCCGCAGGATCACCGGGATTTCGTACTGCTCAGAGAGGCGGAAGGCATCTTCAATCATAGCTCCTGCCTCTGCCGGACTGGCCGGATCAAAGACCGGAGCCTTGGCAAAAAGGGCAAACAGCCTGGTATCCTGTTCTGTCTGGGAGGAGTGCGGCCCTGGATCATCGGCCACTATGACCACAAAACCGCCTTTAGTGCCGATATAGGTTGAGCGGGTAAAGGGGTCAGCCGCTACATTGAGTCCCACCTGTTTCATGATAACCGCAGCCCGTTTGCCAGTATAACTTGCTGCCAGGGCGACCTCGTAGGCGATCTTTTCGTTCACCGACCACTCAACATGGAGCGGATCATGGCTTGTTTCATCCCTGTTGGCTACCACGGCCCCGAGTATTTCAGAGGAGGGAGTGCCGGGATAGGCGGCAATGAGCCGACAACCTGCCTCTACCAGTCCTCTGCCCATGGCCTCATTGCCCATTAATAGTTTACTGTTTTGTTTATTCATTTTTATTTTTTTGGTAATATTATTGGTATCCAGCATTTACAAGGTGATTTTTTTGTAATTATACTACAGCAATTCCACAGCTATTTCAAAGCCATGGTGCGCACAACGCACCATACGATCATGCTCCCATGATGTTTTCGTAGTTTGAGCTGTGCGCACCGTTAATTTGACATTGTTCTCAGGTTTCCAAGCGCAGACTTTGATCCGGAGCTTGGGGAACCAGTGCAAACCGGTTGATATATTTCAGTCACCGTCCCATTATCCCCTTTGGCCGAATAAAAAGCACAATCAGCAAGATCACAAAGGCCACCACATCCTTATAAGCACTGCTGAAATAGCCCGCTGTCAACGACTCCATCAGTCCCAGAGCCAGACCGCCGATCACAGCCCCGGTAAATGAACCAAAACCGCCCAGAATGGCTCCGGCAAAACCCTTCAGCCCCAACAACACGCCCACATCATAGTTCAGGGTAGTAAGCGGGGTAACCAGAATTCCGGCAAGACCGCCCAAGGCTCCGGCCAGGGCAAAACTCATTGACTTGACCCTGCCTGTATTGAGACCTATGATTTTTGCTGCTCTATTATTGGCAGCAACCCCGCGCATGGCAAGGCCAATGGAGGTATAACGAAAAAGGGCAATCAGCAGGATAATAGCAAGGGCGGTAAGGGCGAGAATCCAGATGGCCTGGGGCATGATGGTCGCCCCCATGAGGTGGATTGGTTCATCTCCGCTGAGTGAGGGTACAGCCATCCGGTTTTCTCCCCATATCAGCTTCATAACCCCGCGCATAATAATGGAAACACCGATGGTGAGAAAGATAAGTACCAGCTGATTATCTGACCGGGCAGGGCGCAGGGCCAGCAGTTCAACCAGGGCGGCAATGACCGCCACCCCGGCAACGGCTCCAACCACCCCCACAGAGATGGGAAACCCGTACATAACCACGCAGGTATAAAAGAGCATCCCGCCCAGGGAGACAAAGTCCACCTGAACAAAGTTGACAATGCCCATGGTGTTGTTTACAACGCAGAAACCCAAGGCAATGAGGGCGTAAATCGCTCCACTGGTCAGACCCCCGAGTATAAACTGCATTAAATCCTGCACTTTTGTTTTTTCCCTCTTGGTTGTTTAGCAATGTCGCATCCAACTTATGTGAGACGCAACAGAAAAGTGCTACTGAATAGTGATGTATTTGTCAAGGTTATTCCGGGTTGCTCGACTTACACTTTCCTGATTACATTAATTCTGCTAAGATAGAGTTTCCGCATTCAATGGATCGCTCAGAAAAAGAGGTTTTTTAATGGAAAAGAATAAAAAGAAAAACCGGCAACCCACTCTTGCCGGATCCCTGAAAAAGTCAGCCACTTCATTTCTGGCAATGGCCCCACTGCTGTTGGGGGTGATAGCCCTGGTCGGCCTTTTTCAAACCCAGGTAACCCCTAAGATGCTGGCATCGCTCTTCCGGGGAAATCCCTTCGCAGATACCATGCTCGGCACCCTGATCGGTGCGTCTGCTGCCGGAAACCCGGTGGTCAGTTATGTGCTTGGTGGGGAACTGCTGGCTCGAGGGATCTCCTATTATGCCGTCTCTGCCTTTATTCTCTCTTGGGTGACCCTGGGTTTTATTCAGCTACCGGCAGAGATTGAAATTTTCGGTCTCCGTTTTACAGCCCTGCGCAACCTGTTAGCCTTTATCTTTACCCTGTTGATCGCAGTTGCGACCACCCAGACCATACAGGTGCTGTTATGAGTAAACATACTGATAAAAATAAAAATAAAAATAAAAATAAAAATACCGATACGGGCAGGAAAAAGAAGCAGGGCTTCTCTTTTCGCGGAACTCGGTTTTTTGTTCTTGTTGCCGCCATCTATATATTGCTTTTTTTCTTTAACCCGGATGCGGCTCTGCTCTCCCTGTCAAAAGCGGCAAAGGTGCTGCTAAAAATCCTGCCGATATTCTGGCCATGGTTATCTGTTTCACCGGAGTACTCAACCACTTCCTCCGTCCAAAACATATTGCTCGTCACCTTGGCGAAGAGAGCGGGTCAATGGGTTGGTTCTGGGCCATGGCAGCCGGTGTGGTCAGCCACGGTCCCATGTATATCTGGTATCCGTTTCTTGAAGATCTGCGGGAACACGGTGCGCGCGATGGATTGATTGCCACTTTTTTTTATGCCAGGGCAGTCAAGATCCCGCTGCTGCCGCTGATGATTGATTATTTCGGCTTGGTTTTTACCGGCGTACTTTCCCTGTATATTCTTGTGGGAGCATTGTTGCAGGGATTGCTGCTACAGAGGCTGGTGGGCAGGTTTGGCGAGAATCAGAAAGAGTAATTTCGGGCGCAAGGGTACGTGTCACTCCTCTACGTCATCAAAACCGGAGCGTACCGTTTCAAGCCTGGCTCGAAACCCTTCTCCGTCACCGTAGTCTAAGAATTTATCATAGCGGCTGTGCAGGGTGCCGGCTCGGTGGGCATGTTTTATGGGACACCAGTACTGTTCTGTCCTGGCTCCGATTTCCAGTATATAGTCGATCAACCCGTTGAAATAACCGCAGTAGCAGCAGTTTATCTTTTCTATGAGGTTCAGGTAGCTCAGGTACTGGCGGTCAAAAATTATATAGTTTTTGCGCCGAACCCTGGGAATCCCATACACTGGAAAGCAGATTCGCTGATAAAGAGAAACCATCAGGTCAAGCAGCAGGGCAGGGGGCAGGCAGGCCCAGATGACTGGTGCGGTGAGAATGTTTAAAAACGCAGCATCAAACAGGTAGTGATGAATTCTTTTAATAAACTGTTTGTTGCGGGTTTTCATCTCCTGTTGAAACAGGACTTTCCTGTTACGAATCTCGTACAGATACTTCTTTTCCTTTTTTTGCATCTCAATAAGGAGTTCCTGTTCAAGATGTTTGATGTTGGTCAGTAATTCCTCTAATCTGTTATTCATTGTCAATCGTTATGATGGGGTGCAGATAACCGGGAGCGGATCGTCAAAATATCTGCTGGTTCACAGTAATTCTTCATTGGACTCAGTCGCACTATTGACGTTCATAGGGTCAAAGTTCATAGGTTCAGGTTTTGAAATGCAAGAAAGTGGCTTTTCAAGACCTGAACCCCATTTTGTTTTCTGAAAGCCAGTACACGGGAATGTTCGCCTCAAAACGGTTAAAAAAGGAACAGACTATGGCTGTGCATAAATATCAAATTCATCCAATATAGCTTGGGCTTGCGTATCTCCTCCAGAACTCGAACCAATGTATAGTGTAGTATCTAAAACCGTTGGCAATGTAATATCAGTAGCAGTTTCTTTCAAAATTCCATCAAGATACAATGCTATTTCTCTATCCTTCCATGTTACCCGTACATGATGCCATTCTTCCGCTTTCCAATCAGAAACATTACTACCAACGCCATACTCAGTATCAGCACTCCAAACAATAAACCGAAAGTTACCTGCACCGTCTTTTACAATTCGCATACGATTAAACCAGGATTTACCTGTCTCGAAGAATACATAACTGTTCCCATCATTCCCATCCCACAATGGTTTAAGCCAGAATTCAATATGACCTTGATCCCTATTTATGTTTTTAACGGCAGAATAAGTAAGTGTGTCATTTTCATTTAACAGAGTTCCCAATCCTTTATGTCCTGAATCAAATGTTGCTCCATTATTGGTACCAAGCTCACCGTTTACACCAAGAAAAGAATTTTCAAAATGCAGTTGTAATAAAGGCCGAGGTAAACCTAATATCGCAGGCAAATAAATGAGCATCGATCTTTTGGCAGTAATATAATTAGCTTTAGCTGAGATTGAACTGATTT